>CAKSBK010000129.1 GCA_934438035.1 uncultured Christensenellaceae bacterium | reverse complement strand
CGGAAATGCTGGAGCTTATAGACAGCGGAACGCAGAATATAATCTGCACTCAGCCTTTCGGGTGTCTTCCTAACCATATTGCGGGCAAGGGAATGATGAACCTTATTAAAAGAAGAAAGCCGCAGGCAAATATAATCGCAATAGATTTTGACGCAGGAGCTTCGGAAATAAACCAGCAGAACAGAATTAAGCTTATGCTGGAAAACGCGGCGGAAATTAAGAAAACGGGGGAAGAAAAATGAAGGTGCTCATACTTTCCGCAAATAACGGAGCGGGGCATAACACCGCTGCCGCGGCGATAAAAACGCAGCTTGAAAAAAAGGGGATTTATGCGGATATTGAGGATTCCGTAGCTTTTATATCAAAAGGCACGTCAAAATTCATATCCAAAGGACATGTGCTTTTATATAGAAAATTTCCCTTGCTTTTAGACGCCGCCATGAAAAGCGAGGCAAAAAAAAGCACGAACGCCAAAAAAGACACCGCTTTATACGATATGTTTAAAACGGGGTCAAAAAAGCTTCTTAAGTTTATAGAGCTTAACGGTTACGATACCGTGGTATGCACGCATGTTTTCGGAGCGTTTATGTTGACGCATATAAAAAGAGAATACGGAATACCCATAAAAACGGCGTTTGTCGCCACAGATTATTCTTGCAGCATAGGCGTCGCTCAGACGGATGTGGACATATATTTTCTTCCGCACGAGCGCTTGAAAGAGGAGTTTTTAAAAAACGGAGTTGCGGAAGAGAAAATGTGCTTTTCCGGAATACCCGTCAGGGAGAGCTTTTATTATAAGCGTGAAAAAAACAGCGCTAAGGAAGAGCTTTTTATACCGAAAGAGCTGAGAGTTCTGCTGCTTATGGGAGGAAGCATGGGCGCCGGGCCGATGCTTAAAATTGCAACGGACCTTTCCGAAAGCGTTGCGCAGGACGTGCAGATAATAGCCGTCTGCGCGGGAAACGCAAGCTTAAGAAAAGAGCTTCACAAGCTTAAAAGACGGAACATACGCATTATGGGATATACTTCAAAAATAAATCTGCTTATGAACGCCTGCGAGCTTATGATATCAAAACCCGGCGGACTTAGCTGCACGGAGGCGGCGGCTTCAAAAACGCCCGCGATATATATGGATATAGTCAAGGGCTGCGAAACGGCGAACATGCGCTTCTTTTCCGATATGGGATATGCGCTTTATGCGGATACGGAAGAGCAACTTATTAAAAAAGTAAATCAATTCTTACACGATGAAAATGCCGCAAAGAAAATTATAATGAATATTGAAGAAAGTTTCCCGAAACATGCGGCGGAGGACATCGCAGGAAAGATAACAAATTGAAACAAGGTTCACGTTCAACTATTAAATTTTCGAATAATATATTTTATTATTTTCATGCGCTCTGCGGTTGACAATAAGGCGTATATAATATAAAATATTTGTAACAATAGTGAATTGATTTCTGCGTAACACGCAGGGAAGAATATAAGTTGTATTTGCCGTATCGTCTGCGGGGACGATGCGGCATTTTTTTTAATAACCGCGAATGCGTTTTACGTTTGCGTTCATAAGACGGCGGCCTATATGGCGATAAATAAAAGCTTTTAAGGAAGACATTTGCTGATGATGAGCAAAAATAAGCTCGTCCGGGCTGTCGTAAATTCCGAAATCTTTGTTAATGCCTGCGCTTTGGATATACGTGTTGTTGCGGTTAAAGTCTATTGTCGGGTGCTTAAAGTCGCTTACGGCGACGCCGAAGCCGAAGAACGCTCCGGAGCAGTTCGCATGCAGCTTTTGCAAACTTTCAAGATAAGCCTTGTCGAGAATAATTGCCTCCAATTCATACCATACGCCGTCAAGAAGCACCTCTGCCCAGCTGTGAAATATGTCTTTGGGGGCAAGCTTATATACCAAACCCGTCATGGCGCCCTTTTGCAGGCGCTTATCGATGGTAAAGCCGTGAATGCGGCAGGGAATGCCGCAGCGGCGAAGAAGCGCCATAAAAAGAGTGCTTTTGGTGTTGCATTGCCCGTAGCCGTCTTTAAGTACCTTTGAGGCAGCAATGCCGTCGTCAATATTATACCCGAACAGAATTTCATCACGGACAAAATTATAAATGCTTTTTATGCGGGAAAATTCGTCGAGGTTTTCCCATCCTCTTTCTAAGACGAGGGAACGAATTTCGGGGTGAGAATAGTTTAACATGGGGGTTTCAAGTAAGTATTTATTATATTCGGTTGTCAACGGATATACCTCCAAAACTCTTTTATTGCGCATACCGGCTTTTGGTTAGCATGCTCTAACTGAAAGCCGAAAAACGGCTCGGTTGTTTTCTTGATTGGATTTTATCATAACCTCCGCTTGGTTTTCAACGGATATAATTATAGAATTTTAAAATAAGGGTATACGGGTTTTGCGAACGGTTTAATGCGGGCGCGTTTTCCGGCCGGCGGTTTTAATATATGCGGCTGCGGTTAGTTAAAACGGCTTTGCATTGAGCCGGCATATTTATCGGAGAAAATTCTTTAAAAACAGAAGACAAGCGTATAAAAATACGGCGGGGGAAAACCCCGCGCCGAGATTATCAGTCTATATCCGCAACGACCTGTTCGGGGGGAAGGTCGAGAGATCTCGGAGAAGACATCATGTGTTTTATGTATTTAGCGGCGGTAGCGAAGTAAAAGCCGTCGCATATTCTCTCGTCCGTAACCCAGGAGCAGTCTACGTATTTTTTAACGGCGACGTTTCCCGCAGCGTCAATTTCTCTTTTGGTTTTTTTACAGCCGAATGCGAGAAAAACGGGTACGTTTCCGAAATTATACAGGTGATGATATATCGGAGGTATGCCTAAAGAGCCCATGGAGGTTATATATAAAGAGCCGTGAAAGGGGCTTAATTTCGTAAGCGCGCGGGGAAGAAGCCCAAAATAATCAAGCGTTTTAAGTATAAAAACTGTAAACTTTAAAAACAGACCGGGTATAAAGTTAATGACCTTTGCAAGCCCGTCAAAGCCGGAATTAAGGGGAGTGTTTTTAACCTCCTCTATTTTTTCGTTCATTTTGTTATATATATCCGTTGCGGTGTCCGAGGGCGAGAAATACATTTTTATTACGGTGTCGGGAGAGGCGGTGTTCATTTCCTTTTTTATGCTCATGGCAACCTCTATATAATCCCTTGTGTATATCTTCTGCCCGTTTATAAAGCGGTTTATCGCAGGATATTTTGAAACTCCTCTTACGTAAGCCGCCAAAAGCACGTGCATTATTCCGAAATTTTTATAACCCTCGTTTCTTTTTTCGCGTATATACTTTTCCATTTCAGTTATTTCAACGCTGTCCGTAAAGAAATTGGAAGAGGCGTTTCTCTCTACCATGATGTAGGGAGAAACGGTAAATATCGGAGAAAGCGTGCGCACGCGCCTGCCGTCGTTTCTGTCCGACCATTTTTTTACATGCTTCGGGGGATCGGGCATTTTTCTTATTGCGCAGCAAAGTAAAAACAGCGCCGCCGAGAAAAGCGCCGAGGAGAGCAGGTCTAAAGAAAAATTGCGGTAAAAAACCATGATTCGCAAAAGAAGAGAAAGGCAGACCGCAAAAATGGTTCCCGATAAGGCTATTACGGGGAAATTTACATTAAGCTTGTTAAAAGCCGTAAGAGCGTAACAAACCCCGAAGCCCAAAAGCACGATGACAAGCGGAATCCATAAAAACGCCTGAAGAGAGCCGGCCGCCCAAACGACAAGATAAAGGACGGTAAGAAGCGTGGGAATCGCCGTCATATAAAGCCTGTCATGGGAGCAAAAAACGCTTTCCAGGCAGAAGAAAATTCCCGAGGTTACGGTAACCCAGCCGTAAAAGAACACGCTAAAGCCGGAAAGGCCGTCTTGGCGGTTAAGTATTAAACGGCACACCAGCGCCGCAATCATTATTGCCGAGGCTATAAATTTCAGTGGGTCGTTCTTTTTTATGTAGTATGCAATAGTGTTTTTCATACTTATATAATAGCATAATTACCGCATGCTTGTAAAATAAGTAACAAAAAAACTCTTTCCCCCATAACCTGCTATTGACAAAATATGTTCTATAAGGCGCAGGGGAGGATATATATATGAAAGAAAACAGTTTGCGGTTTTTGCCGGAGGGCATTCGGGCGGAGATAACAGAAATCTACGGGGAGGAGCACATGAAAAGAAGACTTAAGGATATCGGCTTTGTCTGCGGCGCATACACCGAGGCGCTTTATAAAAACGGCTCTATTAGAGCGTATATGATAAAAGGGGCGGTTATAGCCTTAAGAGATGAGGACGCAGAGAATATAGAGGTAAAAAAGGTAGCTTTATATGATTGACGGCGGACTTAAAATTGCTCTTGCAGGTAACCCGAACGTGGGCAAAAGCACCGTTTTTAACGCGCTTACCGGACTTAAGCAGCACACGGGCAACTGGGCGGGAA
>CAKSBK010000128.1 GCA_934438035.1 uncultured Christensenellaceae bacterium | reverse complement strand
GGCATAAGCTCGATATGCGTATAGCCCATTTCCTTTACATATGCCGCAAGCTCGTCTGCAAGCTCGTAAACCGAGGGATATTTATATCCCTCTTTAGTTCTCCAAGACCCTAAATGCAGTTCGTATATGCTCATCGGGCGAGAATGGTGGTTTTTCTTTTCGCGTTTTTTTATGTATTCGTCGTCCGTCCAGTTAAAGCCGTCGAGCGACCATATTTTAGATGCGGTTGCCGGCGCATTTTCACAATGAAAGGAAAAAGGGTCGGCTTTTAGCACGGTTTTTCCCTCTTTAGACGTGACGGCGTATTTATAATTATCTCCTTCGAATACACCGGAAATTACCGTATACCACAAGCCGTCGTTAAAGCTCATGAGATTTTTTTGACGGTCCCATCCGTTAAAGTCCCCCACAACGCTTACGGACTCGGCATTTGGCGCATAAAGAACAAACCTCCAAACGCCCTTTTCAAGCTCGTGCGAGCCGAAAAGATTATACGCCATTTGCGCATTTCCCGTATTAAAAAGATAAATATCTTCTTTAAAATCCTTAAGGTCCCTCAAAGGTTTTCCTCCGCATTAAAGAGCGTATATTAAACTGCCGTCCTTATTTCCCGATTCCGAAAGCTCATGCGCTTTTTCTTCATATCCCTTTCTGCCCATAAGAGCAAAGGTGGCGATTTTGCCTTCTTCAACTCCGGGTTGATCAAATGCGTCAAGATTCAAAAATTCTCCAGCCGCCGCAGTCGCCATTTCAAAAAACATTATGAGCGCGCCGTATGAATATTCGTCTACTCTGTTTAGAGTGATGCGCATGTTCATCTTTCCGGCTTTTGTTATTGCGTGCTCCGTTCCCTGCATTTCCGAGCTTATAAGCTTGTTAAAGCTTTGATGCTGCAGGTAATCGGCGTCGTAAACGTTAATGGGCGCCTGAGGTATTTCCAAATTAACTCTGAAGTTTTTAACCTCTATAAAGGTGATAATTTTATCAAACGGCCCTTCGGTATAAAGCTGAACCTGCGAATGCTGATCGGTTACGCCTAAAGCTCTCACGGGAGTTTGACCTGCGAATATTTCTTTTTTATCGTTGTCATATCTTTTTCCCAGTGATTCCGCCCAAAGCTGAGCATACCATTCCGCCGTACATGCAAGGCTGTCCGCATAAGGCATCATTACGGAAATATTCACTCCGTTTTCCATGGCGGCGCAATGCGTAAGCGCATACATATAAGCGGGGTTTTCTTCCAAAGCAGGCCTCATACAAAGCTCGTGCATGTCTTTAGCTCCCAAAAGAAGCTTTTCAATATCTATATTTAAAACAGCTGCCGATAATAAGCCAACAGGGCAAAGAACGGAAAATCTTCCGCCGACTCCGTCCGGAACGACATAAGTTTTAAAGCCGTATTCGTCCGCAATTCGCTTAACGTTTCCTTTTTCCTTATCCGTTGTAATGATAATATTGTCTTTAAAGTTATCGCCTATTTCTTCCTTAAGATAATTAAGCGCAAGCATAAACTGTGTAACCGTCTCAACTGTATTTCCGGATTTCGTAATTACATGAAAAACTGTTTTTTTAGGGTCTATCACGTCAAAAAGTGCGCTTAACCCTTCGGGGTCTACATTATCCGCAACGTAAAAACGCGCACCGCCCCTTTTTTCCTTGGAAAGCTCGTTATATTTTAAATGCTTAAGCGCAGAAAAGAGCGCTTTTGAGCCGAGAGCGGAGCCGCCGATTCCCAAAACAACAAAAGCGTCATAATTTTCGTTTATTCTTTCCGCCTCTTTTTGCATATCCTTAACTATTTCGTCTTGATTATACGGCAGTTCTCTCCATTTATTGATTTGTCTTTTTTTCGAAACGCCCTCATGCACTTTCGGTATGAGCTTGGAATATTTTAAAACGGTATCGGCAGAAAGTCCGCCTTTTACATTTTTAAGCATCATGTTATTAAAGTCAAACGTCAATGTATTGTTCATAATTTCCTCCGTGCACTGTGATATTTAAGATTATATGTTTCCCATCTTTATATTATATTGTATCATATTTCAAACAGAATGTGTAGTACAAAAAAGCTGCCCATATAACATGAGCAGCTCGATATTTGCTTTTAGATGTTTTCCGTTCGCAATTTATAATATTGTTTCTTATAAAAAGAAGGCGACGGAGGAGTGAAGAATATTTTTCATCCCTTAAGACGTCTAAAAGCTATAGCCCTTTTGCCGACTATCTAAGTTTAAAGGAAAGGCAATCGGTACATTCCGGTTTTGTGGGATTAGCTTCGTGAGTGCCAACCTTTATTTCGGATCTTGTACAATACTTGCCCTCTGTGCAGCCGCAGTTGTATGCGCAGTTAGTCACATCGCAGCTTATGTTCTTATTCGGACTTGCATTCATAATAAAAACCTCCTTTTAAATAATCGCCGTTCGGCTATAGAATTATTATCTCAAAGGAGGCATAAAGTATTCTTGAAAATTCAGGAATTTTTCCATGTATTAATATCGTTAAAAACCTGTCCCGTTCTGATAAGTCCGACGTTTGGAAGCCCGGAAGGCAAAACAAAGCTGTGCGTCCTGAAATACAGTCCGATATGCGGCGAATTTTCAAAGAGATAATCGTAAAGCGCGGAATATCCTGTTTTAACGGCTCCGTCTCCTACTGCGTTTTTAGCGGCGTTATTAAGGCTTTGCAGACTTTCGCCGTAATATCCGCCGTAGTTTAAAGAGGAATCCGTTCCGAAAAACATTGAAACATCGTCGTTTGCGCCCGAATAAAACGAGCACAGCGCAAGGTCGTAATTTCCGTTTGCAAGTACGGCCGTCATGTTTTCATTCGAAAGCTTTGTCAAATTAACCGTGATTCCTACGGTTTCAAGCTGAGACTTAATTATCTGCGCAACGTTCGCTTTATAACCCGTGTCGGAGTTGTCGCAATAAACTATGTTTAAGGAAAGCGCAATACCTCCGCTGTTTAAGATTCCGTTTGAATCCAAAGAATATCCCGCTTTTGAAAAAGCCTCAAGCGCGGCGGTTTTATCGGAGTCTGAAGCTCTGTCAACCTCGTTTAAATACCACTTATCCGTTCTCAGAGGAGTCATTGTGCTTACTCCCTCGCCCTGCAGCGCCTGCTTAATTATATCCGCCCTTTGAAGCGCCAAGCTCAGGCCTTTTCTCATTTCGGCAGAGTTTAGCGGATATTTTCTGCAATTGGGGACAAGAGCGTCGTAATACTGCGTTGTAGTATAATAAACTGTAGAATTCGTACTTGAAGTATAAACTGCAGAGGAAAAATCGGTATTTATAACGCAGTTAATCTCTCCGTTTCTGTAAGCGGAAATAATTTCTGCATTGTCCTTGTAAAACTTAACGTTAACGGAAGATATATTTCCCGCTACTCTCCACCATTTATCATTTTTTTCCAAAACAAAGCCGGTCTCTTGATCATATGACGCTACGCGATACCCTCCAGTTCCGACAGGCGTTTTATAAGTATTTTCCGTCAGCCCAGAATATACCGACGCAGGGTAAACGGGAAAGCTCATTAAATAAAAAATATCGCGCGAAGGAGAATTAAGCGTTACGTTTATCGTATAGTCGTCTGAAGCGGAATAGCTTGAAACGCAGCCCTTATATCTTGAATATTTGCATACCGAGGCGTCGGCGTTCATTATCGTCTTTAAGGCGGAAATAATATCGTTTGCGCTTACGGTTGACTCGTTTCCGTGAAAATATACGTTTTGTCTTACATGAAACGTATAATTAAGCCCGTCTTCGGAAACGTCCCAGCTCTCTATAACGCTTGCAGACGGCGTATCTATCGAATTAAGCTTAATCGCAGGCTCAAATATAAGCGAAAGTATGTCCTGCGTCTGTTCATTTGCTACATACAGAGGATGAAGCGGGCCCGTGTTTTTAAGTATTCCCACATTTAAAACCGAGGATGAATTCGAATTGTTTTCCAGCTCTTCTTGAGGACCCAAGCTGCCGTTCACTATGGTTTCGTTATCAATTTGCGTAGTCTGCGAAGAACAAGCGCAAAAGAAAATCAGCATTAAGGTGATATTAAAAGTTAGGATAAAGCGCTTTATAAATTTCATATGCCGTTGCAACCTTTTTAACGTAATTTTTTGTCTCTTTATACGGAATAAGTTCGGCGTCTATAGAGCCGTCTTTTGGTATTTCGGAAAGCCACGTATCAACGCTGCCGTGGCCCGCGTTATACGCCGCGCAAGCGCAGGTTACATCTCCTCCGTAACGCTGTAAAAGAAAGCTTAAATACCATGTGCCGTAGCGAATATTGGTTTTTGCGTCCGTAAGGTTTTCAGGGTTATATTCCTCTCCAAGCTTTCCCGCAATCCATGAGGCGGTATCCGGCATAAGCTGCATAAGCCCGGTCGCCCCCGCACCGGATTGCGCCTTTGTCCTAAAGCCGCTTTCAGTATCTATAACTGCGAGCACAAGATATTTATCCACGCTGTATTGAGC
>CAKSBK010000127.1 GCA_934438035.1 uncultured Christensenellaceae bacterium | reverse complement strand
CGGAGAGCTCCTCCTCCACCCTTGCGGAAATAGTGAGCATTTCCGAGCCCGTGCTTTTTGCATAATCGCTCAGCTTTTTTACGAGCGGGAGGGAATCCTCTTTTCCTATTTCGTCCTCCGCAATGTTTCCGACATATATCATGGGCTTTGACGTAAGCAAGAACAGGTCTTTAACAACCGCGCTTTCCTCTTCGCTTAACTCAACTGTATTTGCGGGCTTTCCGGATTCAAGCGCTTCTAAAAGCTTATCCATTACCGCAACCTCAAAGGCATATTTTTTATCGCCCGTCTTTATAAGCTTTTCGCTCTTAAGACGTCTTTTGTTTATAGTCTCTATATCCGCAAAAATAAGCTCGAAATTAATCGTCTCAACGTCTCTTACGGGGTCAATGCTGCCGTCAACGTGGGTTATGTTGGAATCCTCAAAGCAGCGGACTACCTCGACGATGGCGTCGCACTCCCTTATATGAGATAAAAATTTGTTGCCCAAGCCCTCGCCTCTTGAAGCGCCTTTAACAAGCCCCGCAATATCGACGAATTCTATCGTAGCGGGAGTAAACTTTTTGGGGTTATGTATTTTCGCAAGATAATCAAGCCTTGCGTCGGGAACGCTTACTATTCCCACGTTAGGCTCTATTGTACAAAACGGATAATTTGCGCTCTGCGCGCCCGCCTGCGTCAACGCGTTAAAAAGAGTGCTCTTGCCGACGTTCGGCAAACCTACCACACCAAGCTTCATTTCAAATAAGCTCCTTACTTTTCAATTATTTTACTCACTTATTATACTTTGTCGCGCGTTTTTTTACAAGGTAAAAGAGCGTTTTTAACGCACGGTTTGTTTATTTTGCCCGAAAGCCTCACGTTTGCCGAATATGCCGATTCGTTTTAATATATTTTCATGTTAACCATATTATTGAACGCCGTGTTCAATAGCATTTTTTAATTGTTATCGATTATTGTCTTCTTGACAAGAACAATACCGCATTATATTCTTAAATCAGCCGGACGAATAAACGCCTCGGAGGGAAAGTAAGCTTTTTATAAAGGAAGTCGCTATGAAAAAAATTATTTATACGATAATATCGGCAATTTTAATTTTAACGCTCAGTATTTCGGTCTGCGCCTGCGGCGCGGCAAATTCGCCCGTTTTATCCGCAGCTCCCGCCGAAACAGGCGAGGATAATACGCAAACGCCCGAAGCCTCAAAAGGCGAAAACACCGTCTATTTTTCAAGCATGGGCGAAAAATTCGAGGTCTTTAACACCAAAGACGAGCTTACGAAAGCTTCTTCAAATATAATAGCGGGAAAATGCGTTTCAGCTAAAAGCGCGTTTAAGGAGCACGGCTTTATGTATACCGTCTGCGAGGTTGAAGTTACGCAATGCTTTAAAGGAAATTTAACCCCGGGCTCAGCGGTTAAGGTCGTGGAGTTCGGCGGAACCTGCCCCGCAAGCGAATTTATTAAAGAAAGCGGAATTGAGGAAAAGGATTTTTACGACGAAAGTGCAGCGCAGACCAACCCCGATTTAACCGTAACAACGGGAATAGACGGCTATTACCCCATGAGCGAGGGGCAAGACGTTCTTCTCTTCTTAGGCGAGTCGGGAACATACGACGGAATAGAAGACGTTTACGGCGTTATGGGCTCAAGCGACGGCAAGCTTTATAAAATAAGCGATACGACTTACGCCCGCCCGCTTCCAGAAGCAACCGCAGGGTACTCAAAAGCATATTCGCTTCAAAGCTGTTTAAATAATACAGACCTTAAAATAGATATAAGCGAGCTTAAATAAAACTGCGCCGCCCTTTAAGGGCGGCGTTTATGATTTTATAATTTTTATTTGCGTTTAAAAAGCTCTTTATTTAAATTAGTCTTAATATTTAAAAACGGACGGCATTTTAGCCGTCCGTTTAACGTGTTTTATAAATTACTCCAAAACAGCCTTTATTCTGCGCACTCCCGCAGAGGAGGACTGTTCCTTAACTATTCTGAACTTTCCGAGCTCGGACGTGTTTTCCGCATGAGGTCCGCCGCAAATTTCCTTTGACCAGCCCTCAATATTGTAAACCTTAACCACGTCGCCGTATTTGCTGCCGAATACTCCCGTTGCGCCAGATTTAACCGCTTCTTCAACGCTCATCTCCGCGCATACCACGGGAACAGCCGCCGCAATTGCGTCGTTAACGTAATCCTCCACCTTTTTAAGCTCCTCTTTTGTTAAGGGGCGGGGGAAGTTAAAGTCAAAGCGCAGTCTCTCCGCAGTAATATTTGATCCCTTTTGCTGAATGTTGGGGTCGTCTAAAACCTTCTTTAAGCCTGCGTTTAAAAGGTGCGTAGCCGTGTGAAGCCTTGCGGTCTGAACGGAGGTATCCGCAAGTCCGCCCTTGAATTTCTTCTCCGCACCGGCGTGCGAAAGCTCCTGATGCTTTTTAAACGCCTCCTCATAGCCCTGCATATCAACCTCAAAGCCCTTTTCCTTCGCAAGCTCTACGGTAAATTCCACCGGGAAGCCGAATGTGTCGTAAAGCCTAAACGCGCTCTTTCCGGGAATCGTGTTGCTCTTTAAATAAGTAACAAGCTTTTCGAACTCCTTCATTCCCTGCTTAATCGTCTTCTGGAAGCGCTCCTCCTCTTTTGAAAGCTCGCTTATTATCTTTTCACGGTTATCCTCAAGCTCGGGGTAAACCGCCTTATACTGATCGATAACCTGCTCGGAAATCTTATAGAGGTTGCCCTCGGGAATGCCCAAATTTCCGGCGAATCTTATAGCTCTTCTTATAAGTCTTCTTAAAATATAGCCCTGATCGGTGTTAGACGGCGTAACTCCCTTTACGTCTCCCAAAATAAAGGTTGCGCAGCGGATGTGATCCGCAACTATTCTGAAAGCGCGGGTTGTCTCTTCGTCGTCGCCGTAATGCTTGCCGTCGGAAAGCTCCGCGATTTTTGCGAGTATTCCCGTAAATACGTCGGTATCGTAAACCGACTTTTTACCCTGAAGAATGGATATGGTTCTGTCAAGCCCCATGCCGGTGTCTACGTTTTTATGCTCAAGCGGCTCAAGGCTGCCGTCTTCTTTTTTGTTGTACTGCATAAATACGTCGTTCCATATCTCAAGATACTTGCCGCAGTCACAGGCGGGCGAACAGTCGGGGCCGCACTTGGGCTTGCCCGTATCTATAAACATTTCCGTATCGGGACCGCACGGACCGGTTATTCCCGCAGGACCCCACCAGTTATTCTCTTTAGGAAGATAGAACAGGTGAGATTCCTCAACGCCCTGCTGTCTCCAGTAATCGTGCGCCTCTTCGTCTCTCGGCGCATTCTCGTCTCCCGCAAAGCAGGTGAAAAAGAGCTTATCTTTAGGTATTCCGAGCCACTTTTCGTCCGTCAAAAACTCAAAGGACCACGCTATGGCTTCTTTTTTAAAGTAATCTCCCAAAGACCAGTTTCCCAGCATCTCAAAAAACGTGCAATGCGAAAAATCACCGACCTCGTCAATATCGCCCGTGCGAACGCACTTCTGAACGTCGGTAAGTCTCTTTCCCGCAGGGTGCTTCTCGCCTAAAAGATAGGGCACTAAAGGATGCATTCCCGCCGTTGTGAAAAGAACCGTAGGGTCGTTTTCCGGAATAAGCGAAGCGGAAGGAATTACTTTATGTCCCTTAGATTTAAAAAACTCAAGATAAAGCTCTCTTAATTGGTTGCTTGTTAACTGTTTCATTGTCTTCTCCTATGTATAGTGTTAAATTATTTTTAAATTTCATCGCCCGCCGCCTTTACCATTGCGGTAAAAAGCGCATGAGCAAGCCTGTTAAGCTCTTCAACATATATGAACTCATTGGGACCGTGCTCCCCTCTGTCGGCGTCTATAGCGCAGGGGCCGAACGCAACTCCCGTCTTAAACGCCCGCGCGTAAGTCGCTCCCGCGCAGGGAAGGCATTCGCACTTTTCGTTAAAGCAAATTTCGTAAGCCTCTTTAAGCTTTCTTACTATAAACGAGTTTTCGTCCACATAGTGCGAATTTTGCATATGCATGTTTTCACACTCTATTCCGTATATGGCAAACTTATATTTAAGAGTGTTAAACAGCTCTTCAAGGTCGGTTTCTATCGGCGTTCTTATATCTATCTTTGCACAGGCGCATAATGCGTCCCCCTCCATTGCGCCGACGTTCACGGTGAGTTCGCCGACAAGCTCGTCTTTTTGCTTAATGCTCAAAGAAGCGCCGTCAATCTCGTTTCCTATAAGCTTAATCAGGCAGGAAGCAATTCTGTCCGCGGCGTTTCTTCCGTCAAGCCCCGCTTCCTTTACCGCCTTAAGAAGATACATAAGAGCGTTTATTCCCTCCTCGGGGTGAGAGCCGTGGCTCGCCTTTCCCTCGCAGAAAAGCTCCGTTTCTTTATTGTTAACGTTCACGGTAAGCTTTGCGGGAAGAGCGTCTTTTTCGTTTATATCGCAAACGCCCGCAAGAACGCACTTAGCCTTGTTG
>CAKSBK010000126.1 GCA_934438035.1 uncultured Christensenellaceae bacterium | reverse complement strand
GTTCAAACCGTGGGCACGGTTATTAAGGCGGGAGCGTTTGAGGACGTTTTAAGAATATTTGCGCTTTTAAGCTTGAATCTCGGAATATTCAACCTGCTTCCTCTTCCTGCGCTTGACGGAGGAAAAATAGTGTTTTTGGGAATTGAAAAGCTGAGGGGAAAGCCCGTGAGCCAAAATGTTGAGGGAATGGTTAACCTTATAGGAATGGTGCTTCTTTTCGGGCTTATGATACTTTTAACTTATCAGGATATAGCGAGGTTGATTGCGGGATGACGAGAACCGTTACTATAGGCAAAATAAAAATCGGAGGGGGAAACCCCGTTGCCATACAGTCGATGACGACTGCGGACACAAAGGACACGGAAGCGGTTTTATCGCAAATTGAGCTTTTGAAAAAAGCGGGATGCGAGATAGTCCGTCTTGCGGCTTACGACGTTGAAGCCGCAAAAAACTTTAAAAATATAAAGGACAGAACTGATATGCCGCTTGTTGCGGACGTTCATTTTGATTATAAAATTGCGATTGCCGCAATAGAGGCGGGGGCGGATAAAGTAAGAATAAATCCGGGAAATATCGGCTCTAAAGAAAAAACGGCAATGGTTGCAAGAGCGGCTAAAATGCACGGGATACCTATAAGAGTAGGGGCAAACACGGGTTCTCTAAAAAAAGAGCTTGCAAACGAAAACAGAAGCGAGGCCCTTGTTAAAAGCGCACTTTTAAATATAAGAGAGCTTGAAGAGCAGGGCTTTTACGACATAGTTGTTTCACTTAAATCCTCGGACGTGATAAATACGGTGCGTGCATATAGGAAAATGAGCGAGACTGTAGACTACCCTCTGCATTTAGGGGTTACGGAGGCGGGAATTTATTCTTCGTCGGTAGTTAAGTCTTCAATAGGTATAGGGGGTCTTCTTATCGACGGAATTGGAGATACCGTAAGAGCTTCGGTTACGGGAGATCCGGTAAAGGAAATCGCGCTTGCTAAGGATATTTTAAGATATTCGGGAGTAAGGAGCTTCGGCTGCGAGGTTATTGCATGCCCAACCTGCGCAAGGACAAAAATAGATATTGAAAGCCTTGCCGAAAAGGTCTCTGAGGCTACAAAGAATATAGATAAAAATCTAAAAATAGCCGTAATGGGCTGCGTTGTAAACGGGCCGGGGGAAGCAAGGGAAGCGGATATAGGTATAGCCGGAGGAAAAAACGAGGGGCTTATTTTTATCAAAGGAGAGCCGTATAAGAAGGTCAGCGAAGACAAGCTTTTAGACGAGCTTTTAGTGCTTATTGAAAGGCTTTAAATAAAAAAAGCCTATACATATGCAGAAGGCATATGAAAGGAAAAATGAAACATGTCACAGGCGGAACAGAGCTTAAGGGCGCTTATCGAAACGGAAAAATTCAAGGGACTTGAGTTTATACGCTTCGGATATTCAAGAAAACGCAATAAATATATATTGATTTTAAACGCAAATAAAAGAATAGATCCGAACAGAAGAAAGATATTGACGGGATATATTACAAGGGAGCTTCCCGAGCTTTCCGGCAGGTTCGACGTAGTAATAAAGCAACCGTCTTACAGCATTTTAAAAGACGACGCCTCTTTCAGCGAGGCTTTTTTTGAGGAAATGAGGGCGGAAGAGCCCGCTATAGCGCCGTTTGTAAAAGACGCGCAAATTAATGTTGACGGCGAGTTTATAGACATCAGCTTTAAAAAGGAGCTCGCTTCGGAGGTGTTTTCGGGTCTTGATCTTAAAAACAGGATGAAAAACCTGTTTTTATATTGCTTTGATATACCTTTAACCGTAAGGGAATTAAGGACGGTAAAAAGCGACGAAAAGTTCAGCAATAAAGATGAAAAGGAGCAATATACAAAGAAGCTTAAGGAAGCTCAGAGGCTTTCTGTAAAAAAGGAAGAAAAGTCGGAGCAGGGCGAGAGAATGCCTTGGGACGACGTTCCTCTGCCGGAGGCGCCGCCTGAAACAGCCGATTATTCCGCTCCGGCGGAGCCGCCGAAGGCGGAAAACACATTTGTTAAAAAAGCGCAGCCTGCTGCAAAGAGGGGCAGACGTTCCCGCCCGGCATATACGGGAAGCGCCGTTTTCGGAGACGAGTTTACAGACGAGCCGACGAATATGAACCTTATACCGAAAGAACAGACGGTTACGGTTGAAGGAGAGGTTATATCCTGCGAGGCGACATACCCTAAAGACGGGCTGTATACGCGTATTTTGTTTACTATGACGGATTATACCACCACGTTAAGCTTTAAGGTGTTTGTAAACGGAAAGCATGACGAGCACGCGGCGATGATTAAAAGCGGCAAATGCTTCAGAGTGCGCGGAAAGTACGATTACGACGATTTTGCAAGGGATATGATTTTTACCGTGTCCGATATGATAGCCGTAGAGAAAAAGACGGTTACGGACGACGCTCCCGAAAAGAGAGTGGAGCTGCACCTTCATACGACAATGTCTATGCAGGACGGACTTACGAGCGCAAAAAAATATGTTGAGAGAGCCGCGAAATGGGGACATAAGGCAGTTGCTATAACCGACCACGGAGTTGTTCAGGCGTTTCCCGAAGCATTTGGCGCAGGAAAGGACTATAAGGTAAAGATACTGTACGGGATTGAAGCGTATATGGTTGACGATTATCAAAACGTATACGACGGGAAAAACCAGGATACTGACGGTGAATTTGTCGTTTTTGACATAGAGACGACGGGCCTTAACGTGAATTTTTGCGAGATAACCGAAATAGGCGCCGTGCGCATTAAAAACGGACAGGTTATAGACGAGTTTTCAACGTTTGTAAACCCAAAAACGCCTATTCCCGCAAACATTGTTGCGCTTACGGGAATAACGGACGAAATGGTTAAAGACGCGCCGGATACCAAAACAGCGCTTACGAGCTTTTTGGATTATATCGGAAACTCAATATTGGTTGCGCACAATTCGCGCTTTGACATCGGTTTTATATCGAGAAAATGCGAGGATAACGGACTTATATTCACAAACGATTCGTTAGACAGCGTTGCGGTTGCAAAAATAGCGCTTCCCGAGCTTAAGAGCTATAAATTAAACAAGCTTGCGGATTATTATAAAATTCCTTTAAAGCACCACAGAGCGGTAAACGACGCACAGTGTACGGCGAAAATATTGATTAAAATGTTCGGCGAATTAAGGGAAAAGGGAATTTGCGCATTATACGACCTTAATTCTGCGCAGGACAGCGAAAACAGAATAAAGAAGGCGAAGACTTATCATACGATAATATTCGCAAAAAACATGACCGGGCTTGTTAACCTATATAAGCTTATTTCCTTTGCGCATATCGACTATTTCTATAAAAAGCCCAGAATGCCGAAAAGCAAGATTGAGGAGTATAGAGATGGACTAATAATAGGCTCGGCTTGCTGCGAGGGAGAGCTTTTCTCGGCGGTTTTTGAAAATAAGCCGGATAAGGAAATTGAGAGAATCGCTTCATTCTACGATTATTTTGAAATTCAGCCTTACGGAAACAATAAGTTTTTGGTAAGGGAGGGAAAGGCCAAGGACAGAGAGGAAATCGACGAGGTTAACAGAAGAATATATAATCTCGGCAAAAAGATGGGCAAGCTTACCGTTGCAACGGGAGACGTGCATTTTTTAGACCCGAAGGACGCTCAGTTCAGGGCGGTTATTCAGGACTCAATGGGCTTTAAGGACTGCGACGACCAGCCGCCGCTTTACTTTAAAACCACGGAGGAGATGTTAAACGAGTTTTCTTATTTGGGAAAAGAGGCGGCTTATGAGGTGGTGGTTAAAAACACCAACGCCGTTGCGGATATGCTGGAAGAAATTATGCTTTTTCCCAACGAAACCGCAATGCCGGAAATTCCAAATTCGGATGTTGATTTGAGAAACGTCTCATATGAGAGAATGAAGAAAATATACGGAGACCCTCTGCCCGCTCATATAGAAAAGAGACTTGAAAGAGAGCTCGGAAGTATTATTAAAAACGGATATTCCATTCTTTATTGGATTGCAATGAAGCTCGTTGCACAGTCTTTAAGCGACGGATACCTCGTAGGCTCAAGAGGCTCCGTAGGCTCGTCTCTTGCCGCTTTTGCCGCGGGAATATCTGAGGTAAATCCTCTTCCCCCGCATTACGTATGCCCGAAGTGCTGTCACAGCGATTTTGAAATAGACACGGATAAATACACATGCGGAGTGGATATGCCGGAAGCGTATTGCCCAGTATGCGGGGAAAAGTATATTTCCGACGGATATAACATACCCTTTGAGACGTTTCTGGGAATAGACGCAGACAAGGTTCCCGATATTGACCTTAACTTTTCGGGAAAATATCAGCCTAAGGCACATCGCTTTATAATAGACCTTTTCGGGGAAAAGCATGTTTACAGGGCGGGCACCATTTCCGGCGTAAAGGATAAGACGGCAGCGGGATATGCGAGAAAGTATTTTGAAAAGAGGGGAATTACGCCCACCG
>CAKSBK010000125.1 GCA_934438035.1 uncultured Christensenellaceae bacterium | reverse complement strand
CCGCCGTATACCTTGCAAAGAGAGTCTACCGTCAAGGGCTCTCCGTTTTCCGCCATTTCGTGAGAAATTTTCTCAAACTCCGCAAACATCGTTTGGCGAACAACCGTCGTTCTGAACTGCTCAAGGTAATGGTTAAGAACGTATCTTCTTATATTCTTGTCTTTCTGCGTTGCAAGAAGATATTTCGTCATAAGCGTTTCATTCACCGTGCTTGCAACCTCTGCGGCAAAAATCGCATAGCCCGCAGTGTTATACGGCTGCGTCTTGTTTGAATAATAGGTATGCATCGCATGACCCATTTCATGCGCTATGGTATAAACGCTCTCAAGGTCGTCGCGGTGGTTTAAAAGCACGTACGGATGCGTGTTATACGCACCCCAGCTGTATGCGCCCGTCGTCTTGCCCTTATTTTCATAAACGTCTATCCAGCCGTTTTTAAATGCGGAGGAAAACACCTGCATATAGTCCTCGCCCAAGGGCTTCATTGCGTTAAGATTAAGCTCAACCGCCTCGTCGTACGTATATTTTACCTTAAGCTCCTTAACAAGCGGCGCATATACGTCGTACATATAAAGCTTATCATACCCCATTATCTTTTTTCTCAGCGCAATATATCGGTGCATAACGGGCAAATATTCGTGAATGTCCGAAATAAGCTTATCATACGTCTTTTCGCTTACATTATCGGGGAAAAGCCCCGCTTCGAGAGCAGAGGAATAATTTCTTGCTCTGGCGTAAAAAACATCCTTTTTAACGGATGTTGCATATGCCGCCGCAATCGTATTCATATGCTCTTTAAATTCCTCATAAAAAGCGTCGTACGCCTTTTTCCTAAGCTCTCTTTGCGGACTCGTCATATATTCCATGAAGCTCGCATGAGTAAGAGGATATGTTTTTCCGTTATACTCTATATCGCAAAAGCGCAGATCCGCATTATTGAGCATTGTAAAAATGTCGTGCGCGCCGTCTGAAAAATCCCCCGCTAAAGATAAAAGACGTTCTTCCTTATCCGATAAAATATGTTCCTTTGAGCGCAGGAGGTCTTCTATCATAAAGCGATATGTCTCAAGCTCGGGGCATTCTTTTAAATATCCCAAAAGCGTCTCTTCGCTTTTATTTAAAAGAGCGGGGCGAACAAAGCTTAATGCCGCCGAAACCTTAACGGAAAGAGAATAAATTCTGTCCGTAAGCGCCTGATATGTCTTATTTGCGTTATCCTGGTCTCTTCCCATTCTTGCATATACGTAAAGCCGCTCTAGCAAAAGCTCCGCTTCGTCAATTTGTTTAAGAGAAACAAGAAGGCTCTGCGCGTCGTTTAAAAATCCGTCTTCTAAATCCGACAGCTCCTTAACCATATCGCTTAAGCGGGCAAAATCTTTCTCCCATTCGTCGGCAGTTTCGTATATGTCGGATAATCTCCATTTCTTATCCTCGGGTATCTCGTCTCGTGTTCTTATTTTACGAACCTCTTCCATGTCAATATCCTTTTTAATCAGTTTTTCTGCGAATGCAGAGGAGCGGGTATTCTTCCTCCTCTTGCAATAAAATCTTCGCTGGAATTTAAATTGTACGGCATTATGGGCGCGGTTCCCAAAAGTCCGCCGAAGCTTACCTCGTCTCCCACCTTTCCGCCGGGAACGGGAATAACCCTTACCGCCGTAGTTTTGTTGTTAACCATGCCTATAGCCGCCTCGTCGGCAATAATTGCGGATATCGTTGAAGCGGGCGTATCTCCCGGAAGAGCTATCATATCAAGCCCTACGGAGCAAACGCAGGTCATAGCCTCTAATTTTTCTATTGAGAGCGCTCCCTCTCTTGCGGCTCTTATCATTCCCGCGTCTTCGCTTACCGGAATAAAAGCGCCCGAAAGACCGCCTACATGAGAGCTTGCCATTATTCCGCCCTTTTTAACCGCGTCGTTTAAAAGAGCAAGCGCCGCCGTCGTTCCGTGCGTTCCGCAGCGCTCCAAGCCCATTGCCTCAAGAATATGCGCAACGGAATCTCCCATCGCAGGGGTAGGCGCAAGCGATAAATCGACGATTCCGAAATCCGCCCCCAGCCTTTCGGAGGCCTGCCTTGCAACGAGCTCGCCCATTCTTGTTATGTTAAAAGCCGTCTTTTTTATTTTTTCCGCAATGGCGTCAAAGGATTCTCCTTTCATATCCGCAATCGCCGTGCTTACAACGCCGGGGCCGGAAACGCCTACGTTTATTACGCATTCTCCCTCGCCCATGCCGTGAAAAGCACCTGCCATAAACGGGTTATCCTCAACCGCGTTTGAAAAAACGACAAGCTTTGCAGCGCCGATTCCTCCGTTATCCGCAGTAAGCTCCGCCGCCTCTTTAACGACGCTGCCCATCATGCGCACGGCGTCCATATTAATTCCCGCACGAGTCGTCCCCACGTTTACGCTCGAGCAGACTATATCGGTTGAGCTTAAAGCAGAGGGAATCGAACGTATAAAATTCGCCTCCCCCGGGGTCATTCCCTTTTGAACGAGGGCGGAAAAGCCTCCTATAAAGTTTACGCCCACTTCCTTTGCCGCCTCGTCTAAAGCAACCGCAAAGGGAGTGTAATCCGTAACTCCGCAGGATTCCGCAACTATTGAAACGGGAGTTACGGAAATTCTTTTGTTAACTATCGGAATTCCGTACTCGTCTTCGATCTGCTCTCCCGTTTTAACCAGATTTTCCGCACGAAAGCGTATTTTATCCTTTATTTTATTAATCGTCTTTTTGGCGTCGTCCGTTGCGCAATCCCTAAGAGAAATGCCCATGGTGACCGTTCTAATATCCAGACATTGATTTTTAATCATATCAATGGTGGAGAGTATCTCTTTTGTTGTAAACATGCGCTACCCCCGTTAAATTCTGTGCATGGAGGTAAAAATCTCTTCTCTTTGCACTCTTATATCCATGCCCATTTTCTCGCCCGCTGCGGTAAGCGCGGCTTTAAAATCCCCAAAGGTGCAATTCATTTTATCGCAGTCCGCAAGAAGACTCATTGTAAAAAGTCCCTCTCTCATTACCGTCTGCGTAATGTCGAGTATATTTACGTTTTTTTCATAAAGACAACCGCTTACGCTTGCTACTATGCCCGGCTTATCCGCCCCGACTACCGTGATGATTACGTTCATTATTATGTTCCTCCGTATGTAAATTTATTATTTTACGTATTTATCCTTCTCGGTCTTTACTACCGTATTCGGGTCATAATTTTTAAAATATTGCGCAATACCCTCAATATCCTGCCCGATATACACAAGCTGACGCGTGCTTTCGCCCAAAAACTTTTCGGTTATTGCATATTCGACGGCTTCCCAAAGCTTGTCGTAATACCCCTTTATATTAAAAACGGCGATGGGCTTGTTATGTCTTTTTAAGTGCTTAAGCGTGAGAATTTCAAAAAATTCCTCAAAGGTACCTATTCCTCCCGGAAGAACTATAAAGCCGTCCGCTTTTTCCTCCATAATCCTTTTTCTTTCCCTCATGGTTTCGGTGTATATAAACTCCGTGCAGTGCTTATAAAGCACGCCTTCAACGTCAAAAAACGTAGGCGAAACGCCTATTATCTCTCCGCCGCCGCTCGTCATTCCTCTTGCGGCGGCGCCCATAAGCCCCTGCGCTCCTCCGCCGTATACCATTCCTATATCATGGCTCGCAAGCTCTTTTGCAAGCTCATATGTCTTTTCCACGTAAAAATCGTCAATGTCGGAGCTTGAAGCGCCGTAAACACAAAGTCTCATATTGCCTCCTTAACACACTGCATTATAAAATAATTATACACTACAAGCGCGGCTAAATCAATTAACCGCGCAATTTTGCGGTTTATTATAATACTGTTAGCGCCGTTTAAAATATTCCTCTTATATAAAAAACAGCGCCGCTTATAAGCGTCGGTTTTCCGATGCTGCAAGCGGCGACATGAGGAAAATAATGAAGAATTTTTGTATGCTCTTATGTTATATTCGGGCTGTGACGCTATTTTGCCGTTTTTATGTTTTTTACGTGAAAAAATATTCATTATTTTGTTAACGCATAAAAAAGCCGCCCTTAAAAGGCGGCTTTTATTATACTTCAAATTTCTTTTTAAGCTCCAAAACCATATTTTTAATATCCTCGGCGGCGGTGTCAAGCGAAACTTCGCCCTTGTAAGACTTATCTCTGTAGCTTATTTCAACAACTCCCTTGTCACAGTTTTTAGGAGATATTACCGCGCGCACGGGAATTCCGAAAAGATCTGCGTCCGCAAACATTGAACCGGGGCGAATGTCTCTGTCATCGTAAAGAACCTCCACTCCCATATCCGTAAGATCCGAATAAAGCTTTTCCGCTATTGCGGTAACCTTTTCATCCGTGCTTCTTAAATTGCAGATTTCAACCTCCCACGGCGCAATGGTAATAGGCCATATCGGGCCGTAATCGTCGTGAGACTCCTCGCAGATTGAAGCCGCAAGCCTGCCCACGCCTATTCCGTAGCAGCCCATTATGGGATAC
>CAKSBK010000124.1 GCA_934438035.1 uncultured Christensenellaceae bacterium | reverse complement strand
CATGAAAAGGTGTGCGTATATTCGGGAAAAAGCATTGCGGAGCAGATTTTAAACAGCAGAGAGGTTCTGCGCCAAAATAAGGAGATTAAAAGAAGATATAAAGGGGCGATAAAGCAGCTTGCGTTTCTTCCCTTTTACCATATATACGGGCTTACGGCGGTTTATATGTGGTTCGGCTTTTTTGCGAGAAGCTTTGTCTTTCTTTCAGACATGGGTGCGGACACCATAACGAGAACGGTTAAAAAGCACGGCGTTACGCATATTTTTGCCGTTCCGCTTTTGTGGCACACTATTGAAAACGAAATACTTTTCGAGGTTTCAAATAAGGACGAAAAGACGCAAAAGAAGTTTCAAAAGGGGCTTAAGCTTTGCCGCGGGCTGCAAAACGTCTTTCCGAGGCTGGGTCAGCTTGTTTCAAAGAGGATTTTAGGGGAGGTAACCCGTCCTCTGTTCGGAAATTCGATAAAATTCTGCATTTCCGGCGGAAGCTATATTCGCCCCTCCGCTTTAAAGCTTATAAATTCTATAGGCTACCCTCTTTATAACGGCTACGGCATGACGGAAATAGGTATAACCTCGGTTGAGCTCAGAAGAACGCCCAAAAAAAGAGAGCTTTCCTCAATAGGCAAGCCCTTCGGCTCGGTTTCTTACGCCTTAAGCGAGGACGGCGAGCTTAAGGTTAACGGCAGCTCCATATTTAAAGGAATGTATCTTGACGGAGTATATGCGCCCTTTAACGACGAGTGGTTTTTAACGGGAGATATTGCGTATACGGACGAAAAGGGTTATTACTATCTAAAAGGAAGAATAGGAGACTGCGTGATTTCCCCCGACGGAGAAAACCTAAACCCGGACGAGGCGGAAAAGCTTCTTAATATAGAATATGCAAGGCGCTTTTGCGTGCTGGGCATGGGGGAAAAGGGAAGCGAGGAATTGTGCCTTATAATAGAGCCCTCCGTAAATCTTACGGGAGCGCACATTAAAAAAATGATGTACGGGCTTTATAACGGTATTGCGGCGCTGCCCCCGGCATATAAAATAAAGAAAATATATTTTGCGGACGGCGCAATTTCAAGCGAGCTTGACATAAAGGTTTCAAGAGCGGCGCTGAAAAGAAAAATAGCTTCGGGCGAGCTTAAGCTTAAGGACGCGGCGGAGTATTTAAAGGCGGCGGATAATAAAACGGACGATGAGCTTACGGACGAGCTTACGAAAAGAGTGATTGAGATTATTGCGAGGGTTGTGGGAAAGGACGCTTCACAGATAGGCAAGGACGATCATTTTGTGTTTGAAATCGGCGGCAACAGCCTGCAGTATTTAACGCTTATAGACAATCTGGAAAAGGAGTTTTCCGTTCATATAAAAACGACGGAGGAGAGCTACTGCGCAACCGCCGCAGAGTTTTCACGGTGCATTTCCCGCCAAATTTCCGGGGAGGGTGAAAAATGAGAGCTTTTTTCAGATGGTTTTCCAAGCTTACGGGCGTTATCCCCGCACTTATATTTTTTAAACCGAGGATATATAGAGAAAAAGGTAAAAAGGAAAAGGGCAGAGGAACACTTTACGTTTCAAACCATAAATCTCTCTTTGATTTTCCGCTTATGCTGCTCGTTTTTTGGTATAAGAGCCTACATACGCTTATTGCGGAGGTGCTTTATTCAAAAAATGCGGTGCTTACCTTCATATTAAATATGCTGGGCGGAATAAAGGTTGAAAGAAACGAAAAACGCTCGGACTTTATTTACCGCTCCGAGGAGCTTTTGGAAAAGGGGAAAAACCTGCTTATATTTCCGGAGGGTCAGCTTCCGAGGTCAAGCGAATTAGGTGAGCTTCACGCTTCATGGGCGTATATTGCATTAAGGTCGGGCGCGCAGGTGGTTCCCGTGGTTACCGACGGCAATTACGGGCTCTTTAAAAGAGCGGGGGTTATGATAGGCGCTCCCGTGACGGATTTATACGAATTTTGCGGAATAACAAAGGAAGACGACGCTTCCGCCGCCGCAAAAAAAGAGAACGAAAAGCTTAGAGAAGAGCTTATAAGGCTTTCGCGCAAGCTTGAGGAAAAAAAGAATGGCAAAAGATAAATACGATATACACAGCCTGCTTTACGACCTCGCAAAGGGAACTATAGTTGCGCTTTGCCCGTTATCCCGCTTAAAAAAAGTTTCTCCTTACGGAAAAGAACATCTTAAAGAGGTGCTTTCATATAAAAAAGGCGCTGTTATAGCCGCTAACCATAACGGCTTTTCGGACCCCGTCATATTGGCGCAGGTTTTTTGGAGAAGACGTGTAAATTTCCTTGCGGGGGAAAACCTTATGACGGGCTTTAAGGGCGCCGCCTTAAGAAATGCGGGCTGCATAAAGGTAGACAGAAATATTTTTGATTTTCAGAGCGTTAAGGAATGCATAAGCCGCTTAAGCTCGGGAAAGCTCATTATAATTTTTCCGGAGGGCGGAATTTCCTCGGAGGGGGAAAACGCTTTAAAGTCGGGAATGACGGTAATGGCAATTCGCGCGGGGGTGGATATTATTCCCGTATATATGGAAAAACGAAAAAGCTTTTTTAACAGGAAGAGGATAATTATAGGAAAACCCGTAACGCCGAGCGGCAAAATCCCCTCAAGGAGCAATATCGAGGCGGTGACGGCGGCGGTTGCTGCGGAAGAACATTTTTTAAGACAATGGGCGGAGGCGGAGAAATAAAATGACGGATAAAGAAATTTTTGACGGGCTTAAAGAGGTTTATAAAAAGGTAACGGAGCAGGAGGCGGATTTTACGTTAACAAGCACGCTTACGGGTGAGCTTGAGATGGATTCGATAATGATGCTGTGCATGGCGATAGAGATAGAAAACGCCTTCGGCGTCGCAGTTGATAACTCCATATTAAACTCTGTTCAAACTGTGGGAGATATGGTAGAATATATTAAAGGTAAAAAAAGTGAGTGAAGAGATTTTTGAGCTTAAGGAGCCTAAAAGCGGGGATGTTATCCGCATAGATACCGGAAAATATTTTCATTACGGAATATACGTAGGCTCGGGCGAGGTGGTTGAGTTCGGTCACCCCTCAAACGTCGGGCAGAAGCCGGAGGATATTAAGGTCATAAGGCAGGATATGAGCGATTTTCTCTCCTGCGGCGGTTTTGTGGAGGTTAAAAAATTCACTCTTGCGGAAAAATTAAAAAAATACAGCCGGGAGCAAACTGTTAAAAATGCGCTTTTACGCTTAGGCGAGGGCGGATATGACATATTGACTAATAACTGCAGACATTTTGCATATTCCTGTGCGTTTAAGCCTTGAAAAATACGCACGGCGAATATTGCATAATTATATAATAGAAGCAATTATAAAAGGAGAGTTTTTATGGACGAGAACAATTACAAATTTGATCCCAATACGGGCGAACCCATTGTAAGAGAGACGGTTAACGAGCAGCCCGCCGAGGCAGCCCCCGCGCAGGAAGCTCCTCAGTACGAAGCTCCTCAGTACGAAGCTCCTCAGTACGAGGCGCCCCAGTATCAGGCACCTCAGTACGAGGCTCCTCAGTATCAGGCTCCCGTACAGCAGCCCCAGGCTCAGGGCTCAAGGGCAAAGGGAATCGTAGGCATGGTGCTTTCCATCAGCGGCTTATGCTTAAGCTGGTTAGGCGTATATTTCGGCTTTTTCGGAATTATACCCTTAGGCGCCTGCATTGCGGGTCTTATTATTTCAAAGGAGCCCACGCCCTTTGCAAAGGCAGGTAAAATCTGCGGAATAATCGGCACTATCTTAAGCGGTATATTCATGCTTGTAGGCTTTATTATGCTTTTAGCTTTAGGCATGTACGCAAGCTATTAAAAAATTAAGAGCTTCCTTTTAAAGGGAGCTCTTTTTTTGCGCCTTTAAGCGAGCTTAAAATTCATAAGCGTCTTTAAAAATATCAGTCGTCTTTAAAAGAGAAGAAAAGTCTTCTCCCGTCATGAAAAAACAGAGGTTGTCTTTAACCTTGCCGTCAAAACGGCGCTGCGCCATTTTAAGATGTCCCTCATATTTAAAGCCGCATTTTTCTATTATGTGCCGGGAACGCTCGTTTTCCGGGTAACAATATACGGAAATCCCGTCTATTTCATATACGTTAAAGGCGTAGGCAATAACCGCGCGCGCCGCCTCCGTCATAAAGCCGCGCCCCCAATAAGCGGAGCTTAACGAATAGCCCAGCATCATAACTCTGTCGTTAAAGCGCTTCCTGTCCGTATCGAGAGAAATTGCGCCTATGAGCTTTTCGTCGTAAACTATTCCCCAGGCGAAGGGGTTTCCGATGTATTGCTTTTTCATTACGTATTTGGTTCGCTGTCTGTCGGCATGCGGCTCCCAGCCGGAGGAGGGGCCCACCTTAGGGTCGCTCGAATAAGCGTGAAAATCCTCAAGGTCGCTTTTTTTAACGCCCCGAAGCAGCAGTCTTTTGGTGTATAGCTTTGGCATAAAACGCCTCCTTATTTAAAAATTATAGCATATACTGCGGATATA
>CAKSBK010000123.1 GCA_934438035.1 uncultured Christensenellaceae bacterium | reverse complement strand
AATCTCCACCTTAACCTTATCCCCGGGTAAAATTTTTATGTAGTTCATTCTGAGCTTTCCCGAAATATGCGCCAAAACCTTGTGTCCGTTTTCCATTTGAACCTCAAAGCTTGCGTTCGGATAGGCTTCCGTAACTATACCCTCAACCTCTATAGCGTCGCCCTTAGACATGATTATTTACCTCCTTAATGCTTTTTACAATAGTCGCTCGTTAAAATGGCGCTTGCCACTTCCTGATCAAACACCCTTGCTCCGTCCGCAAACTTTTTGGCTATCTGCTCAAAAACAACGGGTTCAAGCTC
Source organism: uncultured Christensenellaceae bacterium (assembly GCA_934438035.1). Classification (GTDB taxonomy): domain Bacteria; phylum Bacillota; class Clostridia; order Christensenellales; family Christensenellaceae; genus HGM11616. Next base: position 4,241 of record CAKSBK010000123.1, on the reverse strand, counting down.
TAAGTGTTTTACTTTCTTTTTTTTCGGCTTTGCGATCTTTCTTAACATGCCGTCGGTTATATATACGTTGTTTTCGTCGATAATCTCCATTATCACAAAAAACCTGCCCGCGTCTCTTCCCGACGTTGACTTTACAAGCTCGCCCAAAACCGGGGTTTTCACCTTCATTCGGGCTGACCTCCGTCCGTCATGGTAAGAATTTTCGGTCCGTTATCCGTAACCGCAACCGTATTTTCGTAGTGCGCCGCATACGCACCGTCCTCCGTGCAATATGTCCAGTCGTTATCCTGGCAATAAACCTCGTCGATTCCCATGTTTATCATGGGCTCTATTGCAAGAACCATGCCCGCCTTAATTCTGGGGCCTCTTCTTCCGGTTACAAAATTCGGAATGCCCGGATCCTCGTGCATTTCACGCCCTATTCCGTGTCCTTCCAATTCTTTTACAACTCCGTAACCATAGGATTCCGCATATCTTTCAACGGCTGCGCCGATATCCTGAATATGATTTCCCGGCTCCGCAAAGCCAATCGCCTTAAAAAAGCATTCTCTTGTTACTTTGATAAGCGTAGCCGCCTCTTCGGAGATTTTGCCTACGGCAAACGTCCTTGCCATATCCGAATGGTAGCCCTTTAAAATACAGCCCATATCTATTGATATTATATCCCCCTCTTTCAATATTCTCGACTTTGAGGGAATGCCGTGAACAACTTCGTCATTTACCGACGCACAGATTGAAGCGGGGTAGCCGCAATAGTTAAGAAAGTTTGGAACAGCGCCCTGACTTCTTATGTATTTGTCTGCGATTTCGTTAAGCTCGTAGGTTGATACACCGGGTTTAACCGCCTCTTTAACGCGCAGCATGGCCTCTGCGGCAACTGTTCCCGAAGCGTCCATAAGCTCTATTTCGTGTTTTGACTTTATGTATATCATCGTAACCTTATTTAAGGAGATCTAAAATCTCTTTTTCAACTTGTTTAATGTCGCCCTCTCCGTTAACGGTGTGAAGCACGCCTCTTTTCTTATAGAAATCTATAAGCGGCTGAGTCTGCTCCAGATAAACTCCGTAACGTGAGGATACGGTTTTTTCGTTGTCGTCCGCTCTTGTGATAAGCTCGCCGCCGCAGCTGTCGCAGCTTGTCTCGGGATGGGTTTTTACGTTATAAACCGCCTTGCAGTCTTTGCAGACTCTTCTGCTGCAAATTCTGTCCATAATAACCTCGAGCTTTGCCTCAAGGTTTATAACCGCGTCGATCTTTAAAGCCTGCTCAAGCTTTTCCGCCTGCGCAACCGTTCTCGGGAAGCCGTCCAATATAACGCCGTTTAAGCCCTGAACTCTGTTTAAGATCATGTCGATTATATCCTCGTCGGGAACAAGCTGTCCCTTTGAGATATATTGCTCAGCTTTTTTGCCGAGCTCCGTGCCTCTTTTAATTTCCTCCCTCAAAATATCGCCGGAGGAAAGGTGCGTAAGGTTAAGTTCGTCCTTAATCGCATAAGCAACCGTGCCTTTTCCCGCGCCGGGAGGTCCGAGTAAAATTAAATTCATTCTGTTCTCCTGATTTTTTCTTATACCGAAACGGCAGCAACAGGCATAATTCGCCCGCTGCTGTCTTAAAATCGGTAAATTGACTTTAATTAGTCAAGAAATCCTTTGTAATTACGCATCATCATCTGAGATTCGATTGCTCTTGCGGTTTCAAGCGCAACGCTTACCATAATGAGTACGGAAGTAGCGCCGAACGCACTTGACAGTGAAGAGCCGCCGGAAATTCTGCCGAGAAGCGTGGGAACCGCCGCAAGAATTGCCAGGAATATTGCAGAGAAGAGCGTTATTCTGGAAAGTATTCTTGCAAGGTAATCGCTCGTAGGCTTGCCGGGACGAATGCCGGGAACGAATCCGCCGTACTGCTGAAGGTTCTTTGAAACGTCTACGGGATTGAAAGCAATCTGAGAGTAGAAGTATGCAAAGAAGAGTATGAGCAGAGCGTAAATGATCATGTATGCAACCGAGCCGGAGCCGAGCCACTTCTGCCACCAAGCATAGAATGCGCTGTCTGCCCAGAAAATCTGGCAGAGCATAGGCACAAACTGCATAAACGTGGAAGCGAAGATGAGCGGAAGAACGCCGGAGGGGTTAATCTTCATGGGGATATATGTAGATTGGCCGCCGTACTGCTTTCTGCCAACTACCCTCTTAGCGTACTGTACGGGAACTCTTCTTTCACCCATATCTATAAACGTTACTGCGAATATAATTGCAACAACGAGTACTAATATGAGTATGAGCGCCCACCAGCCAATCGTTCCTTGGATTGCATTGTTGAAGAGCGATATAACTGCGGAAGGAACTCTCGATACGATGGAGATGAAAATTATCATGGAAATTCCGTTTCCGATTCCCTTAGCATTTATCCTCTCTCCCAGCCACATCGTAAGGCAGGAGCCCGCCGTGAGGCAAAGGATAACGGTAAGATATGAGATGAAGCTCGTGTTAACAACCGCTCCCTTGAGGGAGAAGATGATGCCTATAGCTTCCGCAAGCGCAATGCCTACGCCTACATATCTTGTAATAGCTTCTATTTTTTTAGGACCGTCCTCTTCCTTAGCAAGTCTCTCAAGAGGAGGAATCGCTATGGTGAGGAGGTTCATAATAATTGAAGCGTTAATGTAAGGAGTAATACCGAGAGCAAATACCGTCATGTTCTCAAGGCCGCCGCCGGAGAACAGATTCAGGAAGCCGAGAATGTCGTAATTCTCAATAGCCGACTGTATTACCGATGAATTGATGCCGGGAACGGGAATATAACATCCAATTCTGTATATAACCAGAATCAACAGTGTAAACAACATCTTTTGTCTGATGTCTTTAATCTTCCATGCATTTGCTAAAGTTCTGAACATTATTTTACTACCTCTGCGCTTCCGCCCGCCGCAATGATTTTCTCCTGTGCGGACTTCGTGAACTTAGCTGCCTTAACGTCAAGCTTCTTTGTAAGCTCGCCGCCGCCAAGGATTTTGAGGCCATCGTTAATCTTCTTGATGAAGCCTATTTCCTTTAACATTTCGGCATTGATCTCCGTGCCGTCTTCAAAGCACTCAAGATCCGCTACGTTTATAGTAGTATATACTGTTGCGAAAATATTGGTGAAACCTCTCTTAGGTATACGTCTTGAAAGAGGCATCTGGCCGCCTTCAAAGCCGAGACGTACTCCGCCGCCGCTTCTTGCCTTCTGACCCTTGTGACCTTTACCGGAGGTCTTTCCGAGACCGGAGCCGCTGCCTCTGCCGACTCTCTTGGGAGCGGTTTTAGCACCGGGAGCCGGCTTAAACTCATGTAATTTCATGCCGAGACCCTCCTTATACTTCTTCAACCTGTACGAGGTGCTTAACCTTGAAAAGCTGACCTCTTACAGCCGCATTATCGGGCTTAATAATGGTTGAATTTATCTTGCGTAAGCCAAGCGCCTTAACGGTATCCTTCTGATCCTGAGGGCAGCCGATTACGCTCTTTTTAAGAGTTACTTTTAACTGTGCCATAAGCCACCTCCTTAAGAAAGCTGGTCAACGCTTATACCTCTTAAGCGTGCAACCTGTTCTCTTGTCTTAAGCTGTGAAAGACCTGCGATTGTAGCCTTAACGCAGTTTATGGGATTGTTGGAGCCGTGGGATTTAGCTCTTATATCCTTAACGCCCGCAAGCTCTAAAACCGCACGAGCGTGGCCGCCTGCAAGAACGCCGGTACCTTCTTTGGCGGGCATCATGTAAACGGAGCCTCTGCCGAATTTACCGAGAATCTCGTGGGGAATCGTCGTGCCGTCAATAGGAACCTCGATAAGGCTTCTCTTAGCCTGCATCTCAGCCTTTCTGATAGCTTCGGGTATTTCTACCGCCTTGCCCATTCCGCAGCCGACATGGCCTTCGCCGTCGCCGACAACTACGAGAGCCGCAAATCTCATGTTACGGCCGCCCTTAACTGTCTTTGCTACGCGGTTTACGGAGACAAGGGTGGTTTTTAAATCTAATGTGCTGGCATCTATGCGCTGCATTCCGATACCTCCTTATAATTTCAGACCGGCGTCTCTTGCGCCGTCTGCAACTGCTGCTACTCTGCCCGTATAAACGTAACCGCCACGGTCAAAGACAACTTCCTTAACATCCTTATCCATAGCTCTCTTGGCTACCGTCTGACCGACAAACTTTGCAGCTTCTGTCTTAGTCATCTCCTTAACCTGAGCCTCT
>CAKSBK010000122.1 GCA_934438035.1 uncultured Christensenellaceae bacterium | reverse complement strand
CCTCCTAACTGAATAAGAATGATGAGAATCGTTTGACCGAACGCAGAAAGCGTAAGCCCGGGAGAAAATACGCTTAAACCCGTTACGCAAACCGCAGAAAAAGACGTAAAGAAGCAATCTACAAGGGGAATGCTTTTATTTGAAACAGTTGCCTGAGGTATATGAAGAAGAAGCGCACCGACGGTGATTATCGCCAAAAAACCGAGTATAATTTTAAAGCCGGGCTTTAAGCCTTTGCGGCGTGTAACTTCTGTCATAAGTAAAAACCTCTTGCATAAATAATTTTATATAATTTTATCACTGTTTTTTATAAAATTCAATTCATGTATTGCTAAACGCTTATTCTGACGCTCCTGCCTGCGGAAAATTCGCTTGGGCGAAGATTAGGGTTGAGCTTCAAAAGCTCTATTTGCGACTTGTCTAATTTTTTTGACAGCGTTAAAAGGTTTTCGTTTTCTCCCAAAACGGTGTAATTTTTTTCATCTACGCTTTTAATGGGTATGATGAGCCTGTCTCCCTCGCTTAAGTTAAAAATATCCGCTTTCGGGTTATATGCAATAAGCTCGCAGGCGCTCAAGTCTGCTTTTCTTAATATATCGCAGAGCAGCTCTCCTTTGACCACGGTATAAATCCCTCGTTTTTCCGGGCTGTTGTCGGGTATTATTATCACCTGTCCCGAAACATAATAACACGGGTTTAGGCAGGGGTTGTTTTCCAAAAGCTCGCAAAGAGTAATTCCGTTTTCCTGCGCAATTTTTTTAAGACTATCATTTTCATTTAAACTCAAAAAATGCCCGCAAGGACAATCTCGTTGCATATTTTCTCTCCTTTTATTTTTAATAATATAATATTGTATGCATAATACTCTTAACTTTTCACAAAATACTAAAAATCCTACTAAAACACTGCAAAATCCGTTGACAAATATTTCACAGGCTGATATACTATACCCGACAAGAGTTATCGGGATTAAACGGAGGTGATCTCTTGAAGATTTCAACAAAAGGAAGATACGGCTTAAGAGCGGCGATAGACCTCGCAATGTACGGCGGAGCCTCTGCGGTGTCCATAAGCTCTATTGCGGAGCGCCAACAGCTTTCGGAGAGCTATTTGGAGCAGCTTATGGCAAAGCTCAGAAAGGCGGATATTGTAACGAGCGTAAGAGGTGCGCAGGGAGGGTACATTCTTAAGCGAAGCCCAAAGGATATTTCGGTTGGCGACGTATTAAGAGCTCTTGAGGGGAATTTAAGGCCGGTCGATTGCCTTGCCATTGAAGATGAAAACGAAACGCATTGCGAAAACGCAGATCTCTGCGTTACTAAATACGTTTGGACGAGAATCAGCGAGAGCATAAACGATACGGTTAACAGTATTACTTTACAGGATTTGTTAAATCAAAATAAAGAAAAAAATTCAGACGAGCGCATTTGCGACTGCGGACTGTAAACAGGAGGTTTATAAATGATTTATCTTGACAATGCGGCGACTACGCCGACAAAACCCGAGGTAGTGGAGGCGATGCTCCCTTATTTCACGAAGAATTTCGGAAACCCTTCAACGGTCTATTCGCTGGGGCAAATAAATAAAGAAGCCGTTAACAATGCAAGAAAGACTATTGCAGACGCAATAGGCGCAAAGACAAACGAGATTTATTTTACCGCAGGCGGAAGCGAATCGGATAACTGGGCGCTTAAGGCAACCGCAGACGCTTATAAAGAAAAGGGCAAGCATATAATTACGACTAAAATTGAGCACCACGCAATTCTTCATACCTGCGCTTGGCTTGAAGAGCACGGCTTTGACGTGACGTACCTTGACGTTGACGAAAACGGACTTATAAGCTTGGAGCAGCTTGAAAACAGCATTCGTCCGGATACTATTTTAATCTCCGTGATGTTTGCAAACAATGAAATAGGAACGATTGAGCCTATTAAAGAAGTGGGAGAAATCGCTAAAAAACACGGAATACTCTTCCATACGGACGCTGTTCAGGCATTTACGCAGGTTCCCATAAACGTTGACGAAATGCATATAGATATGCTTTCAGCTTCCGGCCATAAGTTTAACGGCCCTAAGGGAATCGGTTTTCTCTATATAAGAAAGGGCGTAAAAATTAAAAACCTCATTCACGGCGGCGCTCAGGAGAGAAACAGAAGAGCGGGTACGGAAAACGTTCCCGGAATTGTGGGAATAGGCAAGGCTTGTGAAATTGCAATCGGCAACATGAAAGAGCGCACGGAAAAAGAGATAGCCTTAAGAGACCATCTCATAAAGAGACTTTCGGAGGAGATTCCCTATTCCAGACTTAACGGAGATCCGGTAAAAAGACTTCCGAACAACGTCAATTTCTGCTTTAGATTTATAGAAGGCGAGTCAATGCTTTTATGGCTTGACCAGGCGGGCATATGCGCTTCAAGCGGCTCTGCATGTACGAGCGGCTCGCTTGACCCCTCGCATGTGCTTTTGGCTATAGGTCTTCCTCATGAAATTGCGCACGGCTCGTTAAGACTTACCCTTTCCGAGGATATTACTTTGGAGGATATTGACTTTACCGCGGATAAGATAAAAGAAATAGTATCTAATTTAAGGCAGATGTCTCCTTTATATGAGGACTTTATAAAAAAGAACAAGTGAGAAAGGACGGTATTTATATATGTACAGCGAAAAGGTAATGGATCATTTTCAGCATCCGAGAAATGTGGGAGAGATTGAAAACGCTTCCGGTGTAGGTACGGTAGGAAACGCAAAATGCGGAGATATAATGCGTATCTTTCTTGATATTGACGACAACGGAATTATAAGAGACTGCAAGTTTAAAACCTTCGGCTGCGGCGCTGCCGTTGCAACAAGCTCAATGGCAACCGAGCTTGTAAAGGGAAAAAGCATTAACGAGGCGCTTCAGATTACAAATAAGGCGGTTATGGAGGCGCTTGACGGACTTCCGCCGGTTAAGGTGCACTGTTCATTATTGGCTGAAGAAGCTATTCACGCAGCGCTTTGGGATTATGCTGAAAAGAAAGGTATAAAAATTGAAGGTCTTTCAAAGCCAAAGAGCGATATAAGCGAGGGCGAAGAGGAAGAAGACTATTGATGATTGTAGCGGCTGCAATTTAACGCAGCCGTTTTTTATTGCCTTTTTATTGCGCGTTATGTATAATCAAATAGGAGGAAGAGAATGATTTTCGCACACATTTCCGATTTACATCTCGCAAAACGCGTTAACGGCTATTCAATGCTTGAGGATCAACAGCATATTTTAAACGAAATTATGGATATTTTAACGCTTAACGGTGCAGAGGCGTTGTTAATAGCGGGGGATATTTATGATAAAGCGCAGCCTCCCGCGGAAGCGGTGAGGATGTTTGACGACTTTATTTATAATCTTCACGACAGAAAAATTAAGGTATTTGCGATAAGCGGCAACCATGACAGCGCAGACAGAATAGCTTACGGCGCACGTCTATTTGAAAATAACGGAGTATATGTATCGCCGGCATTTGACGGCAGTATAAAAAGCGTTCTTTTAAGCGATGATTACGGACCGATTAAGGTTTATTTGATTCCTTATCTGAGGCCGTCGGAGGTTAAGCGCTTCTTTCCGGACTGCGAAATTAACGGCAGCGAAGCGGCTGTAAAAACCGTAATAGACAATGAAAATATTGACGTAAGCATAAGAAATATAGCCGTATCGCATCAATTTGTAACAGGCGCGGCGACTTGCGAATCCGAAGAGATGACTATAGGCGGGCAGGAGAACATCTCCGCAGAGGTGTTTAACAAGTTTGACTATACGGCGCTCGGGCATATTCACGGTCCGCAAAATATTATCGAGAATAAAATCAGATACAGCGGAACGCCTCTCAAATATTCTTTTTCCGAAGCAAATCATAAAAAGAGCGTTACGATAGTCGATATAGGAAAAAAAGGAGAGGTTAAAACCAAAACCTGTCCGCTTACGCCGCTTAGAGACATGAGAGTTTTAAAGGGCGGCTTTGAAGAGCTTTCAAAGGGCTTTTCGGAAGACTATATTCATGTGATATTGACCGAAAAAACGCCTATTCCGGACGCCTTTAGGAGACTTATGCTGTATTATCCGAACATAATGAAGCTGACTTATGAAAACATACAGGCGGCGAGCTTTTTTAATATGGGAGATATGGCAAAAAAAAGAGGGGATTACGAGCTTGTAAACGATTTCTTTTATGAGATGAACGGTAAAAAAATGAGTGAAAAGCAGAGCGATTACATTAAAAAAACACTTACTGAGCTTAGAGACAAAAAATGAGACCGACTTATTTGGAGCTTTGCGCTTTCGGACCGTATTTAAAAAAGACGGAGATTGATTTTTCAAAACTCGGGAAAACTGGAATTTATCTTATTTCCGGAGACACGGGCGCGGGAAAAACCACTATATTTGACGCTATATGCTATGCGCTTTACGGAAGTCCGAGCGGAGCGGACAGAACTGCGGAGATGGTTAGAAGCTCTCTTGCCGCGCCGTCGGATTTAACATATGTTACGCTAAATTTCGAATTGCGGGGAAAGGAATATAT
>CAKSBK010000121.1 GCA_934438035.1 uncultured Christensenellaceae bacterium | reverse complement strand
CTTTTAGACCTCGGCGCAAGCGAGGTTAAGGTTATTTCAAGAAACGGCGAAGATAATTACAATAACCTTGAAAAGCACAGCGACGCGAAAATAATAATTAACGCAACGCCTGTGGGAATGTTTCCCAATAACGGCAAAGCTGCTTTAGGTCTTGACGGTTTTTTTAAGCTTGAGGGCGTTGCGGACGTAATATATAACCCCATGAAAACCGAGCTTTTGCTTAATGCGGAAAAAAGAGGCTTAAAGACGGCGGGCGGGCTTTCAATGCTTGTAGCTCAGGCGAAAAGAAGCGCTGAGCTGTTTATGGGCGAAAATATTGCAGACGAAAAGACGGAGCGTATTGTTTGCGAGCTTTCAAGGAAAATGAGAAATATTTTACTTATAGGCATGCCGGGCTCGGGGAAAAGCACTATAGGAAAAGAGCTTTCGAAAATCACGGGGAAAAGGTTTATAGATATAGACGAGCTCATAGTAAAAAACGAGAAAAAAGGCATTCCGGAAATATTTAACAACGGCGGCGAAGAGGCCTTCAGGGCAGCTGAAACGGCTGCGCTGAAGGAGGCGTGCAAGCTTTCGGGCGCGGTTATAGCAACGGGCGGGGGCTGCGTTAAAAAGGAAGAAAACGCCGATATTTTGCGCCAGAACGGAAGTGTATTCTATATTAAAAGGGATTTCAGACTTTTGCCGACGGATGGAAGACCGCTTTCGAAAAATGCGGATTTATCAGTAATGTTTTGCGAAAGAAATCCGCTTTACGAGGGTTTTTGCGATTTTGAGGTTAATAATGACAAAACGGTAAAAGCAGCGGCGGAAGAGATTAAGGAGATTTTTTATGAAAATACTTGTGATTAACGGACCTAACATAAACATGCTCGGCATACGAGAGCCCGGAATATACGGAGACAAAACCTACTCTGCGCTTGTTAAGCTTATAGAAGACTATTGCGAAAAAAAAGGCGTTTGCGTGAGCTTTTTTCAATCAAATCACGAGGGCGCGATAGTAGACGAAATACAAAAAGCGTATGGAGTTTTTGACGGAATAGTTATTAACCCCGCGGCGTATACTCATACGAGCGTTGCGCTTTTAGACGCTCTTAAGGCGGTAAATATACCCGCCGTTGAGGTGCATATTTCGGACGTAGCCTCAAGGGAGGACTTTAGGCAGATTTCTTACGTTCGCCTTGCATGCAAAAAGACGATAACGGGTATGGGATTTGAAGGTTATTTAAGAGCGATAGATTTTCTTTCGGAAAACTGATTAAACACCGCCGTATACGTTTATAATTTTAAATACCGCAGCATTGCGGCGTTTGTAAATTATAATCGGAGGAAATTATGGTTTATTCGATAGTGATATTTGTAATCACGTATATTTTGATGATCGCCTTGCCGAAATACAGGGTATATGTTGCCCTTTCTTCGGCGGCGGTCTTTTTGATTTCCGGGCTTTTGCCCTGGCAGGGATTTTTATCTTACGTTGATTTTAACGTGCTTATGATGATAGCGGGAACCATGGGAGCGGTTTCGCTGTTTATCGAAAGCAAAATGCCTAACAGGCTTGCGGATATAATTATTGACAGAATGCCTAACGTAAAATGGGCGATAGTCGCCTTGTGCCTTTTTGCCGGGATTATATCTGCGTTTGTGGATAACGTGGCGACGGTACTCATGGTTGCGCCGGTTGCGCTTGCAATTTCAAAGCGGCTTGATATAAACCCCGTCCCCGTAGTAATATCAATAGCCGTTTCCTCAAACCTTCAGGGCGCGGCAACGCTTGTCGGCGATACAACGTCCATACTTTTGGGCGGCGCGGCAAATATGAACTTCCTGGATTTCTTTATTTATCACGGGAAACCGAGCATGTTTTTTGCTACGGAATTGGGCGCGCTTGTAAGCGTATTCATGCTTCTTGTTATTTTCAGAAAAGATAACAAGCCGATAAGCGCAAAAGAAAAGACCGTTGTTACGGATTATTTTCCTACAATTATTCTTGCGGGGATAGTTGTGCTTTTAATATTAGCTTCTTTTATTCCGAATACGCCGGCGATGATAAACGGAATAATATGCGTTTCTATGATGGCGATAGGAATAATTTACGAAGCTATACGAAAAAAGTCGCTTAAATCGATTGTAAAACCGTTAAAAGAAATAGATTTTGAAACTATAGGCTTACTGTTCGGATTGTTTATAGTTATAGGGGCAATTGAACATAACGGCGTTATAGACGCGCTTGCGGAGGCTTTAGCGTCTATAGGCGGCAGCGTATTTTTGATGTATACCGTTATAGTCTGGGCGAGCGTTCTTATATCCGCATTTGTGGATAATATTCCCTATGTTGCGACTATGCTGCCCGTTGTTGCGGGAATAGCTTCTAAAATGTCGATAGACCCGACGGTGCTGTATTTCGGGTTGTTAATCGGAGCGACTTTGGGAGGAAACATGACTCCCATAGGCGCAAGCGCAAATATAACGGGCATCGGTCTGTTAAGAAAAGAGGGGTATGAGGTAAAAAACAAGGACTTCTTTAAGATAGGCATTCCCTTTACCTTATGCACAGTAATTGCCGGTTATGTTTTCATATGGCTGATGTTCGGAGCTTAAAGAAAAATTGCGCTGTTTACGTTAAAACGTTTTTTAGATGAATAGGGACGCCCGCTGCATGCAATAATTATTGTTTTGATGATTATTGACGTGAAAAAATTATAAATCAATAAAAATCCACCTGAGTCAGGTGGATTTTTATCTTTCGGCATTTTTAATATGCGTTAAAGCTTTGTAACCGTTTCAAGGTCGTCGCCCAAAACCGCCATTATCATTACGCTTCCCTTTTGATATCTTGCCTGAGTGGGAATATCGGAAGTGGAGACGGTTTTGTGTACGCCCGCCCGAGTTTTTAAATAAAAACGCTCTTGATTAATAAAATAATGAGCGGCGGAAAGCTTTGTTCCGTTGGCGGAGCCTTTTGCCCACATAAACGTTTTAAGTCCTTTTCCGTTTCTTCCCTGAACCTCGTATTCAGAGAGGGGAGTTTTCTTTGCAAAGCCGTTGTTTGAGAATACTGCGACGTAACCCTCTTCTTTGGGCTGAGCGGCGTATATTACTTTATCTCCCGCGCCGAGCTTAATTGCGCCGACGCCTTTTCCGCTTCTGCCCTGAATACTTATTTCTTCCTTGTTAAAAAGAATACTCATTCCGTGTGCCGTTACGATAAGCAGGTTTTTGTCTTCCGTAAGCGGAGCGGCATAAATAAGCTCGTCGTCCGGCTTTAAGCCGCAGGCGGCAATTTTGGTCTTTCTCGTGTCAAGGTCGGCAAAATCCGTAAGCTTAACGTTGCCGTCTTTTGAAACGGTTAACAGTTTACCGTCGGAAGCGACTTTCATAAGCATTATTTTCTCGTTTTTCTCAAATCCCGCGAGAAGAGAATTTAAAGTTGCGCCCGCGTCCTTATATTTCGCTTCTTTTATGGAAGCGGCGTATACTGTGTATAGGTTGCCGAGATTTGTGTAAAACTGTATTCTTGCGTCGGTATTTGTTTCTAAAAGCACGCGGGGAAGATTTTTTTCTTCGGGCTCGCCCGCTTCCGCACCCTTTGTTAAGGCTTTAATGCTCATGCGCTTAAGCCTTTCATCTTTTGTAAGAATAACGGCGCAGTCTTCAACGACCTTAAATTGCTCTTGGTTAATTACTATTTGCGCGCTCTCGCCGGAAATCTGTGTGCGGCGTTTTACGGAGTATTTCTTCTTTATCTCCGTAAGCTCGTCTATTATAACGCCGTCAAGCTTTTCTCTTGAATTTAAAAGACCGTTTAAATACTCCAAAAGGGCTAAAACCTCGGCGTATTCCTTTCTTAAGGATTCTATTTCCAACTGAGTTAAGCGGGCGAGGCGCATATCTAAAATTGCCTGAGCCTGGACTCCCGTTAAAACAAGCTCCTGCATAAGCCTGCTTTTCGCTTCTTTTGTGTTTGCGCTTGTGCGAATTATTTTAACTACGAGGTCAATATTCTCTACGGCAATTATAAGACCCGCTAACTTATGCTCTCTTTCCTGCGCCTGCTCTATATCGTATTTTACCCTTGCGGTTAAAACCTTTCTTTGATATGCGATGTATTTATCGAGTATTTCCAAAATACCCATTTGCTTGGGCTGACCGTCCGCAATGGCAACTATATTTATTCCGTACGTAACCTGGAGGTCGGAATATTTAAACAGACAATCAAGCATTGTATTTTCGTCAACGCCCTTTTTAAGCTCTATTACCGCTCTTATGCCTGTTCTGTCAGTCTCGCTTCTTATAGCGTCTATTCCGCCGAAAATGGTCTTTTTCGTCTCCTTAAGCTGGTGAATCTTTTTTAACATTGCGGATTCGCGCACCTCGTAGGGAAGCTCGGTAATTACTATAAGGTTTTTTCCGTTTTTCTGTTCTTCAAAATGCGTTTTCGCACGCAGGGTTACCTTTCCTTTTCCCGTTGCATATGCCGTCTTTAAATCGCTTAAGCCGTATAAAATGCCTCCTGTGGGGAAATCCGGCGCTTTAATATGCTTCATTACGTCTATTAGACCGGAGGAGGGGTTTTTCATTCTGTATACCG
>CAKSBK010000120.1 GCA_934438035.1 uncultured Christensenellaceae bacterium | reverse complement strand
TATAGCAAAGCTGGGCGTAAACGTATATTCGCTTGAAAATCTTAACAGTATTCCCGAAAACTGCAATGAAATAATAATATACGGCGCAAGCGAGGATATTTCAAACGAAGAGGCGCAGAGCCTCGAAAAGTATATTGACGGCGGCGGAAACGTGATGATATTTGCATCAAAAGCGCAGACCGCAAAGACGGAGAATTTAACGTCTCTTATGAAAAAATACGGCATAGTTGAAGAAGACGGATATCTTGCCGATATGAAAAAATACTATATCAACAGCTATTTTCAGTTTTTTGTAACATTTACGAAGAATAACGGTATTACCGACGACTTTACCGAGGACGATAAGGCGCTTATTGAATACGCTCGCCCGCTTAAAGAGGGAGAAGTGCAAAAGCAAGGCTTTACTCTGAATACTTTTTTAGAGACTACGTTTAACACATATGCGGTTACAGAGGATTCTCAGGTGATGGATACTTATGCCGTGGGAATAATGTCTGAAAAGGAAGACGGCGGCAGCTTAACGGTGATAGGTTCGGAGACGCTTGTTGATGAAGACGTAATGAAGCAATACACGAGCTTTAAGAATATGCAGATAGTCACAAATGCAATTTCCCGTGCGCTTGACCTTAAAAACATATCAATTCCTGCGAAAAGTCTGGAGGTTTCATATAACGCGGTTAATAACGCAATTATAATTGCGCTTCCGTTTATGATTATTATTCCTGCTGCGCTTATTATTTACGGGCTTGTGGTATGGACCAAAAAGAAGAGAAGATAGGTGAATAAAAATGACTAAAAAGAAAAAACAGCTTATTATACTTCTCGGTTTGCTGATAATAGCCGTTATTGCGGTAACAGCCTTTGCGCTAATTAAAAATGCGGGAAAAGAAGAGGAACCCGTAAAGACGGAACAGCTCATAAGCGAAGTGGGGAATATCAAAAAGATTGTGTTTAACGATGAAGACACGCTCGTTAAAGAAGATGACGGCTGGGTTTTAGAGGGAGAGGGCGACTTCCCGTTAGACCCCGATAAGGTTAAAAGCCTTGTTAAGGGGCTGGAAACTTTAGCTGTGGAGGACGCTTTTAAAGCGGCGGACGAGCTTTCGGCTTACGGCTTGGAGGAGCCCGGGTTTAAGGTGAAAATAACGGGCAAAAAAGGAACCGAAGAGGAGATACTTTTCGGAAAATCGCTTGACGGCGGCAAGTGCTATTTAAAAACCGACCTTTCGGACAATATTTATATAGTCAGCGAAGATATAACGGAGTATTTGGATATATACTTGTTGGCGGAGCTAAAGGAAATAAAGGGCTTTAACAGAGCAAACATTACAAGCTTAACAATTAACGGGAAAAAGCTTAACGAAGAGAAAGAAAAAGCGGTGGTTTCTTGTCTGGAGGAGGGAGTAAAATTCACTTCCTTTATCAACAATTCCCCGACGCAGGAGCAGCTTAACGAATACGGGCTAATAAACGGCACGGAGTTTTATGTTAAAAACGAAGAGGGCGAATTTAGCGTGACTATAGGAAATACTGCGCAAAACGGCGGAAGCTATGTTCTTTATAACGAGAGGGTTTATACTCTTTCAAAGAGCTTTTGCGACGCGGTAAAGGCTGCGGAGGCTTAAATGGCAAAAAAGTATAAGGTATTAATAATTGCGGCGCTTATTGTTCTTCTTATTTGCGCAACGGTGTTTATGCTCTTTTCTTTAGGCGTGTTCACACCGAAAATCGATAGGGATGAAAGTGAAACGCAGACGGAAAAAAGAGTGAGCGAAATTTCCAGAACATGGCATATAAGCTATACCGATGAAAACGGACGAGATATCGAGCTTATAAGAAAAAAAGAGGGAAGCACATATTATTGGACGCTGAAAGGAGACGAGAGCTTTCCTTTGAGCACAGATAAAGTGAATAAAGTCGCTTCATCTTTCATGGGGCTGACGATAAAAAAAGAAATTACCGGAGTAACGGACATATCGGTTTACGGACTTGACAATCCTGCGCTTACCGTAACCATGGGAGACTTGGAGAGCGAAGAAATCACTCAAAAGCTCACTTTCGGTAAGCTGACAGGCAAGGTTTATAAGGGAACAGAGCTTATATATCTTATGATAAACGACGATAAGTCTACGGTTTATGAGGTTGAAAACTTAATTTTGCCAAAGCTTACGGGAGGTCTTTATTCTCTTGCGGCGCAGGCAGATATCCCAAAGCTGAGCGTTGGCGATATTTTAAAGGTAACCGTAACCGGGAACTGCGAGACGGTTTTAGAGGCAAAAACCGAAGTTAAGCAGGCGACGGACGAAAACGGAAACAAGAAAAAGACGAGAGTATCGGTTTGGTATTTAAACGGCGAATCTGCTGAGAATATGAAGACGGTTTCAAAATTAAAAGAGGAGCTTACGTCTTTAGAGCTTAAAGCCGCGGTTTATCATTCCGAAAATGAAGAGGAGCTTAAAAAATTCGGGTTAACAAGCCCCGTTGACGTTAAAATCGAATACGAGAGCGGGGACGAAATTAACGAGCTTAAGCTTTCGTTTTTCGAAACGCCGGACGGCTGTTACGCTATGACGGAGGGCAACGCCGGCGTTTATAAGCTTGAAAAGAGTAAAATAGAGGCAATACTTATTATCGGAGGGTGCGGACTTAACTGATGGAAAATACCGAGAATAAAAATAAAGGCGGATTTACGGGGTTTGTAAAAAAGCATAAGGTTATTTTAATAGTCGCGGCGGCGATTATATTGGCGGCGGCAATAGCGCTTGTAATATGCCTTTCAGGTGGAAAATGGGGAACTATTGACGTACAGAATCAAATGAGCTTAAACCTTGACGGTTATGACGGAGAGGGAGAGTTTTCCATAAATAACGGAATAGCATTAGAGCTTGATAAAACGGCGATGGAGCGCTATAATGAGCTTACTTTTGCGCTTTTTGAAGAATACTATAACTACGGAATTACAAATTACGCAAATATAAGCAGCTTGTCGGAAAGCAACCAAAAGGATTTTTATAAGCTGTATGACGTCGCAAAGAACATGACGATTAACGTTTATCAGGTTACGGACGAGGGAGATATACTCCTTGAGCCGGATTCTGACGACCTTTACGGAGGAGACCTTAAAAACGGAGACGTCATAAAAATAGTTGCGGATTGCCAGGAGGAATATTATAAAAAAGCGAGAATTAAGCTTATTTCTTCCGAAGGAATTTTTACGGTAGAGGGCTTGTCGTAATATTGTCAAAAGCGCGCTTTTATTAAATATAGAGCGCGTTTTTAATTTAAGCTTGAAAAAACGTAGAATTACGAGTAAAATAGTAGGGAATAAAAGGGAGGCGATAAATTTGTCTTTAGATAATGTAAAAGAATACCTGAAAAAATGGGGAAAAGATAAAGAGGTAATGACCTTTGACGTTTCAAGCGCAACCGTTAAAGAAGCCGCCGAGGCGCTTAAAACGGAGGAAAAGAGGATTGCAAAGTCTTTAACGTTTGCGGACGCGGACGGCGGCTGTATAATGGTTGTTGCGGCGGGCGACGCAAGAATTGACAATAAAAAGTTTAAGGAATACTTTAAACATAAGGCAAAAATGCTTGCACCGGAGGAGGTTTTCACCCTGACGGGGCATAAAATCGGCGGGGTTTGCCCGTTTGCGCTTAATCCGGGCGTAAAAGTGTATCTTGACGAATCCCTAAACAGGTTTAAAACCGTTTTTCCCGCATGCGGAACGTCAAATTCGGCAATAGAGCTTAAAATTGACGAGCTTTATGAAATGTCCGGAGCGATAGATTTTATAGACGTTACAAAGCTTCCGCAGGAATAAGAAATATGCTTAAAAAAGAGTATATCAACACAGACTTAAAAAACAGTGGTATAATAACTATATAATACGAAAAAGAGGCGAATTTAAAATGACAAAGATTGATATTTTTTCGGGCTTTCTAGGCGCAGGAAAGACAACGCTTATAAAAAAGCTCATTAAAGAGGCGTATACAGGAGAAAAGCTCGTGCTTATCGAAAATGAATTCGGAGAAATCGGAATTGACGGAACTTTTATGCAGGACGCAGGCATTGAGGTTACGGAGATGAATTCCGGCTGTATATGCTGCAGCCTTGTGGGAGATTTTTCAAAAGCCCTCGTTAAGGTTATGGAGGAATATGCGCCTGCGAGAATTATAATCGAGCCGAGCGGCGTGGGCAAGTTAAGCGACGTTATTAAAGCCGTTATGCGTATCGACGATAAAAATATGAGGCTAAATACGTTTACCACGGTTGCGGACGCAAATAAGTGCAAAATGTACATGAAAAACTTCGGCGAGTTTTATAACGACCAGATTGAGAGCGCAAGCTGCATAGTTCTTTCAAGAACACAGGATTGCTCCGAGGAAAAGCTGGAAACGGCGGTTAAGCTCATAAGCGAAAAAAATTCGGACGCCGTTATAGTTACTACTCCGTGGGACGAGCTTGACGGAAAGCAGATTCTTGAGGCTATGGAGAATAAGGAAACGCTTAAAAAGGAAATTGACGAGCTTAAGCATGAAGAGCACGAGCATCACCATCATGACGATGACGACGAGTGCTGCTGCGGTCACGACCATGACCACGAGCATCATCATCACCATGACGATGACGACGAA
>CAKSBK010000119.1 GCA_934438035.1 uncultured Christensenellaceae bacterium | reverse complement strand
GTTATATACAGCGTAAAAATCTCTGTTTTTATAAGTAAGGTCGATATTATGCTCGTCCGAACCGCTTACAAGCTTTGCGAGCATGGAGACGTCGAAATTTTCTCCGTTTTTGACGAGCTTTATATCGCCCGTAACAGCGCCGGACTTTCCGTCTTTAATTGTGGAAATGTCGGCGTTTACGGCAAAGGCGGAGGAGTTTACGCTTTCTTTAATAGCGTCTATGGCGTCTAAAAGCTCGCTCGCTTTGGTATATTCGCCTGTGGGCGCAAGGTTTTCGGCTGCGTTTGAAGTCTCCTTCAGAGTAAACGCTGCAGAGTAGTCGTCCATGCTTGCGCTCAAGGTTTTTTCGCTTAAGGATACGCTTGCCTTGGAATCGGAAAGCTTGATTTCTGCCTTAAGCGTTCCGCTTGCCTTGTCAAACGTAAGGGCGGAAACGGCGTCTATAAGGCTTTCGGGGTCTATGTCAAACGAACTGTCAGCCTTGATATCCGTAAATCCGGAAATAACGCTCTTAAGCTCCTCTGGAGTTGCGCTTATATGTATGTTTGCGAGGTCTAAATATATTACTCCGTCATAAAGCGTTATGTTGAGCGTGTTTTTCTTAACCGCAAGGCTTATCCTTGCGGAAATTCCGTCCTCTAAGCTTAAAACGCCCGTTCCGGAGTATTCCTTTTCGCCAAAGCGCACGTTTACGTTAAATTTAGAGGCTTTGGAGTTTTTAACCTCGGCAAGTGAATCTATAATGCCGTAGAGGTCGCTTGCATCTGTAAATTCGCCCTCGGGCTTTGAAATACCGCTTCCCGAAAGCTTTTCTTTAAGCGTAACCGCAGCCTCTGCGGATTTCGAATTTAAGGTTATTCCGTAAAGCTTTAAGCCCGTTTCGTTTATTATTACGGAAACGTTGTCTTCGCCTATTTTTACCGTTGCGGCTATTATGCCGTTATCAATTCCAAGCGAGCCTATGGAATTAATTACGGAGGAAAAGCTCAAAGAGTTAAAGTATTCTTTATAGCTTTGGGGAAGAATTTCGCCGAAGGCGTCTTCTCCGGTAAGCGCCGTTATGTGAGAA
Source organism: uncultured Christensenellaceae bacterium (assembly GCA_934438035.1). Lineage (GTDB taxonomy): Bacteria > Bacillota > Clostridia > Christensenellales > Christensenellaceae > HGM11616. The sequence continues at coordinate 3,578 of CAKSBK010000119.1, read as the reverse complement.
ATAAGGCTGTCAAGCTCGTCTAAGCTTAAAGACGCTCGTATTTCGCCTATGCTTACATATGCCCTGCCGTCGTAAAGCGTTACGTTTGCGGCTTTTCCGAAAAGCTCGGTGTTAAAGCTTAAAGCGGGAGAATCCTTAAGGCTCGCCGTGCCGCTTAAGCTTACGGCGCTGTCGCCGAGGCTTAAATCTGCGGCGAGGTTAAAGCTGTCCGCAGTTAAGTAAGAGGAGAGGCTTTCTACAGTGCCTGCCGCTTCTTTTAAGTCGCAGTAAGAATTAACGGGGGTAAAATCCCTAACCTCTTTATATATCTGCTTTACGTCTATTCTTGCGCCGGCGGCTTTATTAAAGAGCGTAACTCCGCTTAAGGATATTCCGTTTTTATCCGCTAAAAGCGTTATATCGTCTTCGCCTATCTTAACGCCCGCCTTAAGCTCTCCGTTTTCAAATGTAAGCTTTTCTATTGCGCCGAGTATGCTTTTAACGCTTAAGCTGCCGAAAAATTCCGCATAGCTTTCGCTTATGGGGGAGGGGAGCTCTTTTCCCAATGCCGAGGTTATGCGCCCTATAGCGTCTTGTAAATCGTCTAATGCGCAGCTTACGTGTATATTCTGCGCGTCGATATATACTGCGTCGTTTATTAACGTTGCTCTTATGGGAACGCCCTCGTAAACGAAAGAGGCTAAAAGGGAAAGCTCTTCTTTGTAATTTACCTGTGCGTTTATGCGCAGGTCAGCGTCCGCCAAATTCAGAAGTATGTCAAAGTCTGCGGATTTTCCGCTCAAAAGCCCGTCGATATATGTAAACGAGTTTCTAAGCTCGCTTATGTTGACATAATCCTCTCCCGAGGCAATTTGGGCGCGCTCGCTTAAAAGCTCGTCTATGCTTATTTGTGCGCTTATTTCCTCTTTAGGGGAGCGTATGCGCAGGCTTGCGTTAGAAGCGCTTAAATCGGCGGTGAGCTTTATATCGTTTATTTTGAGTCCCGCCTGAAGCACGCCGTTCGAATATGAAACGTGGTTAACGCTTGATATCAGCTTTCCTGCGCTTAAATTGCTGAAGTAAGAAGAAATTTCCTTAAACGTCTGCGCAAGAGAAGTTATTTCTTCGCCGCTTACGGGAACGCTTCCCTTGAGCTTTTCCGCGGCCTCTTTAATATCGGAGATTTCCGCGCATACCTTAACGTTGCCTGCGCTTAAATAAAGCTTGTTGTTTTTATATGCGGCGGTTAATTCCGTTTCTTCAATTGTCGTTTTAAGCTCGATTTCGGGATTATCGGATGTATTGACGACGGCGGAAAAGTCATAGCTGTTGCCGTTTAAGCCGAGGCTGCCGGAAAGCTTTATTGCGGCGCTTTCCTTTATGCCGGCGTAAGAGGCAATAAGCGAGCTTATGTCTTTTACGTCTACAAAGCTGCCGCAGGGCATTATTGCCTGCGTTTTATCATAAAGACCGTTAATGTTAAGCTTTGCGGCGAGCTTGCCGGAGTTTAAGCTTAAGCTGTTTTTGGAAGCGGAGATAATAACGGGTTTTCCCGAAATGTTAAAGCCTGCGTTAATAACGCCGTTTTTATAGTTAAGGGCGGTAACGGAGGATATAACCTTATTAGGCGTTATGTTTTTAAAGAACTCGGAGTACGCCTCGGGAACAAGAGAAGAGCTTTTTCCCGCAAGGCTCATAGCGCAGCTTATAAGCTCTTTTATATCGTTTACGCCGCCCTTAAGCTTTACGTTTCCCAAAGAAACGTAAACGGTTTCGTTAACATACATCACCTTTAAGCTCTCGCCCTCTATGTTGGAGGTGAGTAAAAGCTCGGCGCCGTTTGTGGTGTTCATAAGGTCGATTTCGCAGGGAAGCTTAAGCGTATCGTAAGATATATAGCCGCTTATATTCATCCCGGGAGCCTTAACCGCCTTTAAAAGGGGCTTTAAGACGTTTTGAACCGCACCCGAGAGGTCATGGTAGCCCGAAAGCTTTTCGGTTTTAAACGAGCCGCAGGGAGAAGCCTTTACGTTAAAGCGCTTTCCCGCAAGGTTTAAGCGTAAGGATACGCCCGCAAGAGAGAGCTCGTCTTCGTTATTTAAAACCACGGTGCCGGAAACCATTTTGTCTTTCAAAACGACGTTCATTCCGGTATCCGTTTCGGTCATCTCCATTTCGGACATTATTCTTGAAATAAGAGAGTCGGAGATGTTTATTTCGGGAAGAGAGCTTCCCATAAAGCCGGCGACCGCTTTTGCCGCCTCTATCATGCTTGAAGCGGTCATGGATATTTTCTGGGAGCCGGCGTGTATATACACTCTGTTGTTTCTGTAAGCGGCGAATATGTTGTTAATTCCCGCGGCGGAGCCCCTTAACATAAAGGTTTTATTCTTCATGTCTATGTTAAGGCGGCAGTTAACGTTTATATCGTCCCCGTTGAGGGTTAATTTGTAGTTGGGATTTTTTTCAAACATGGCGGAAATCATCTCGCTCATGTCTTCGCCCTCAAGAGAATCGAGCTTATTGGGGTCGTATTCGTTTTCCATATAATCGGAGAATTCCGAATTTTCGTTTTGTGCCGCTTCAAAGTCGGAGAAGACCTCTAGAAGGTTTCCCTCGCAGGTCGTCGCGCCGATTGCGGGCAGGGAAATATCGTAAACCTCGGTAGTTTCCAGGCTTACGGGACGCCATTCTTTATCTATGGTAAGCTTCATTTTTACGGAAGAAAATACGGGGTCCTGAGAAGCGCCGCCCAAGGTGCGCACTTGTCTTAAGTAGTAAACGGGGGCTGTTTTGGGGTCAAGCTCAAAGGTGAGAACGGTGTTTTCGCCGTCCTGCTCCATAGCTTCGTTTTTAACGGTATCCTCGTTTATTACATAGTTTGAAAATTTGCGGGGGGATTGACCGTAAGCGTCTTCATAATCCTTTGTGGAGATGCTCAGCATGTCGTCGCCGAAAACGGGCTCGTCGCCGTTCCATTTTGCCGCTTTTTTCATGAGAACGGCGTTATCCTGGAAATATTTCTGCTCGGCGACCTTTTTAAGGGCGCTCGTGCTTATGGATTCCAAAAACACGCTGTCTTCGGTTACGATTTTTTCATTTTTAATAACCTGAGTATAATCTATAAAGCCGACCTTGGCGAGCGCCTGCCCCGTGGTGTGGGTTTTATAGGATTTCATATTTTCCGTTACGCCGATAGTGATGAATATGTTTTCCTTTGCGGAATACATTGACGGGTCTCCGTCCTCCGGCTTTGCAAGAACGGCGCCGTTGTTTTCAATTCCCGCTCTGTTGACGGGGCCGCCCGCGCTTGAAAGCGCAGAAAGCATAAACCAGCCTGCGCCGATAACCGCAAGCGCAAGCGCCGCCATTATAAATATCCTTTTCTTTTTTGATATGCGTTTCTTTTTAGGTCTGCTTATAACCTCTGCCTGTTCTTCAGATAACATAGTACCCCCCGTATATAGGTAATAAATAGATATAAATACATATTTATCATATCAAAAAGAAAAACGGCGGCGTACCCACCCGCTGTGAACGGAGGTATAAAAAGCGTAGAACGGCTCTCTACTGTGAGTAGAAATGCCCTGAAACAGGGA
>CAKSBK010000118.1 GCA_934438035.1 uncultured Christensenellaceae bacterium | reverse complement strand
TATTTAAAGCGTTTGCGGTAAAGCTGCACAAAAGCTCGTTTTTGGAGCCTCCTCCCAGCATGCTTAAAACCTTAAAATCCGTTTTAGAGCACTTCTTAAGCGTGTCTGCGCTGAATCTGTATCTGAAAGCGAGGCTTTCCGTTATAACTCTTGCGATCTCTCCTCTTGTTTTGGGAACACGCTGCCCCGTCCTTTTACAATAGTCAGCTACCGCCTTAGGCATATTGTCGTTTCTTTTAAAGAAGTCCTCCGCCTCGGTATCTATAACCGCCAAAAACGGCTCTGCCTTGTCCGTCTCTTCGTTGAGCGTCTCCCAGGAAATGCTTCCCTCTGAAATTTCCCACGAGCGCTTGCATTCCTGCAATATCCATAAGCCCGTATGGTTAAACCTAAGCTGGGTTTGCCCGCAAAGTCCCAAATCGTTTGTAACTCCCAAGCGGTAAAGAAGCGTATCTTTTATTACGCCGTCCGTCACGCACCCCATGCACGACCACGTTCCGCAGCTTAAATATAAGCTTTCTTCCGGAGCTGCCGAATAAGCGCAGGACGCTGCCGAAGCGGTGTCATGCCCGGAAACCGCAACCACCTCCGCCGGTCCCTGAGAGCAAAATTCCTCTTTAAGCTTGCCTATTATCCGCCCGGTTTTCATAATCGGAGGGAACATATCCTCTCTTATGCCGAGCTTTTTCATATAATCTCTGTTCCAATCGAGCTTTTCCAAATCCACAAGCTGCGAGGTTGCCGCCTGTGTAAGCTCGGAAGTCATCTCACCCGTTAAATATTCGGTTATAACGTCGCTTATCATAAGCGCGTTATTTACAGCCGCCATAACTTTAGGTTTATTCGCAAGCATGTATCTTATAAACACGGCGGGCTGAATATTCATCGGCTTATACCATGTGTTTTTAAACATGTCCTCTTCGCTTATCTGCGAATGCATTTCGTTTAATATGCTCCACGCCCTGCCGTCTCTGTAATGCACCGGGTTTGCAATCATATCTCCGTTTGCGTCATAAAGCGCAATGGTATTGCCCCAAGAGCAAACGCCTACGGTTTCAAAAGAAAGTCCCTGCTCTCTTGCTTTTAAAAAGCCTTCTTTTATTTCGGCAAAAAGGGAAAGAATATCCCAATAGAGCACGCCGCCTGCGCTTACGGGTCGATTGACGAATCTGTGAAGGACGCGTTCGTCAATCTTTCCGTTCGCATATACACCATATACTATTCTTCCGTTGCTCGCTCCAAGGTCAACGGCTATCATTTTTAAGCTGTTTTGTTTCATTTTTTCTACAGGTAGTATTCGTCGGGATCCTGGAATACTCTCTTATTTGTATTAAGCGTTTTCAATTTCAAAATATCCTCGGGAGATAATTTAAAATCAAATATCTGTGCGTTTTGCAGCGCATGCTCCTTACTGGAGGATTTAACCAACGCCCTTACGCCGTACTGCGTTATATACCTTAAAACTATCTGTGCGGGAGATTTTCCGTACTTCTGCGAAAGCTCACCTATAATTGCGTTTTCCGTAATGTCTCCGTGCCGCAAAAGCGGACTCCACGCCTCTACCGTTATCCCGTTTTCTTTTGCATACTTAAGCATATTATCGTCGATGAAATACGGGTGCATTTCTATTTGATTTATCATGGGCTGCTCTCCGCCCAGCTCTTTTAAAGCCTCAAGATGATGTATTTTAAAATTGCTTACGCCTATCGCTCTTAAGTCTCCTCTTTTATATATCTCCTGAAGCGCCTTCCACGTCTCGCAGAAAAGTCCTTTCATGGGACACGGCCAATGAATGAGCATCGTGTCTATTCTTGTATTAAGCCTGTCGCAGCTTTCTTCAAAGGCCTCCATGGTTCTTTTATATCCGTGGTCCGTGTTCCATATCTTTGAAGATATATATAGGGTTTCTCTGTTGTAGCCGCTTTTTTTAACGGCGCTGCCTACTTTATCCTCGTTCCCGTAATGCTCCGCGGTATCTATCGCGCGGTATCCCGCGTCAAGGCAGTTTTTTATAACCGTATCCATAGGAACCTTTAAATCCGCCTTATAGGTTCCCACTCCCAGCATCTGCACGGAAAGTCCGTTTCTTAACTTAATTTCTTCAATCATTTGCCGCCTCAAATATTTGCGAAAAGCTCTCTCATTCCGGAGAAGGCTCCCAAGGGACCCGGCATGATGGCTCCGCGCTTTTTAAGAAGCTCGTCAAGTCCGTCAAGCTCTTTTTCGGTCAGCTCCCTTAAGTCTTTGCCGAGAGCCGTCGCCGCCATAATCGAGTTTGCGACGCCTTCCATTATCTGAACGTATTCAACCGTCTCCTTTACGCCGTTCGGCCCTAAAACGAGGCAGCCGTGGTTTGCCATTATAAATGCATTTGAACGCATGACGTAAGGGTCAAAGGAATACCCGAGCTCATCGCAGTTGGGCTTAACGTAGGGAATTGTGAAAATCGGCCCCAGCTGCGTAACCGCGTCGGGGAAAATGGGTCTTTTCATCATTTCAATTCCTTTATCCGAAAGGCTCATTCCTATTGCAAGCGGAGGATGTGCATGCATAATACCCTTAACATCCGGTCTCATCTTCAAAACATGCAGGTGCATAAACATCTCGCCCGTGGGCTTTCTTCCCTCGGGAATATAAACGGGCTGACCCTCGGCATTTACTATGCATATATCGTCGAACCCTATTTTTCTTTTAACTATGCCCGTCGGCGTAATAAGCACCAAATCCTCGTCAACTTTATAAGATACATTTCCGCCGGAGCTTGCGCCGAAGCCAAGCTCTCCCGCATGTCTGCATACTTCTACAACCTCATTTATCTCTTTTTCAAATCTTTTTTGCAACTCATTCATAAGACTGACCTCTTTTTTGTTCTTTTCTATATGATATTACTCCCCGCGATTGATGTCAAGCTATTTTTTCTGTTTTTTGCATATTTTTTCTTTGTTTTAAATATTTTATATTGTTTTTTAACAATATTTCCCATAAATATGCGCCGTTAATTGTTTTGTTTTGTCATTTTGATATATTTTGTAACCATTTACTTTTTAATTTATTTTTTATATATTTATATTAAAAAAAGGTACAAAAAAACAGCTCCGCTGCGGAACCGTTTTTTGCCCGTTTATTTCGCCACTATAACCTTAACTCCGGACGCTTCAAGCGCTTCTTTGTCTTCGTTTTTTATTCCGTCGTCCGTTATTATAACATCTATTTTATCAAGCCTGCATGTTGTGACATACGCTATACCGTTCATTTTTGTGCTGTCCGCCAAAAGATAAATCGTTTTTGCTTCTTCTATCATGCAGTTTTTAATGCGTACCTCTCCCTCGTTAGTGTCCATTATTCCTCGGTTAACGTCAAGCGCCGCGCAGGTTATAAACGCCTTATTAACATTATAGCTTTTTATCGCCTGCTCTGCATGAGCTCCCTGAAAGGACATGGATTTGCTTCTCAAAATACCCCCCGTGCAAAACACGGAAACTCCTCTGTTTTCCGACAATACGTTCGTTGTTTCAAGCGAGTTGGTAATAACTACGATGTCCTTTACGTCGTCAAGTATTTTCGCCAAAACGACGATTGTGGAGCCTGCGTCCATAAGGAGCAAATCCCCGTCGTCAATATACTTTCTGGCTTCCCTTGCTATTTTCTGCTTAAGCGTAAAATTCTGTATTCTTCTTTGATCCATGGAAATTTCCGCGCCTGCGTCCCTTAACTCCGCACCGCCGAAAGTTCTTATTATTTGACCTGATTCCGCCAAAGACGCCAAATCTTTCCTTATAGTCTCCTCAGTAACGTTAAAAAGCTTGCTTAATTCCTCACAAGAGGCTTTTTTTGAATTGCGGATATACTCTATTATACCTTTTCTTCTGGTTGTTCTTGACATATAATCTCTCCTTACCAATAAACATTATATAACCGTAATTTCTGTTTTGCAACACTTTTTCTTTCTTTCAAAAAAATTTTTTTGCATTATCTATATCTTTCTTTTGAATGTTACTATGTATTACAAAAACCGTATTTTTCGCCCCTCTTCCGCTTTTTGTTTTACAACGGCCCCAAAACGGGTTTAACACTGCCGGTTTGCGGTTATATTAGTTAATAAATAAACTTTCGGAGGCATAAAATGTGCACTGCGGCAACATATAAAACAAACGATTTTTATTTCGGAAGAACTCTTGACTATGAATTTTCATATGGCGATGAAATAACCGTCACTCCCAGAAATTATCCTTTTAAATTCAGAAACGGAGAAGAGCTAAGGGAGCATTATGCGTTTTTGGGAATGGCGCACGTATGCGGCGATTATCCTTTATATTATGAAGCGGCAAACGAAAAAGGCTTATGCGCTGCCGGGCTTAATTTCGTAAATAACGCAAAGTATTTTCCGCCCGCAGACGGAAAAACAAACGTCGCTCAGTTTGAATTTATACCCTATATCCTGGGAAAATGTCAAAACCTCTCGCAGGCAAAAGAGCTTTTGGCGAATATTAACATTACGGACGCAGCTTTTAACGATAAGCTTCCCTGCGCTTCTCTTCACTGGCTTATCGCCGATAAAACGGGGGCAATAACCGTGGAATCCGTAAACGACGGGCTTAAGATATACGATAACCCCGTCGGCGTTCTTACGAACAACCCTCCGTTTGAAACGCAGATGTTTATGCT
>CAKSBK010000117.1 GCA_934438035.1 uncultured Christensenellaceae bacterium | reverse complement strand
AATCATGCTTGTTTTAGGGCTTATAATGGTATATCTCGTTATGGTTGCGCAGTTCCAGTCGCTTAAGTCCCCGTTTATAATAATGTTTACGATTCCGCTGGCTTTTACGGGAGGATTTATGGCGCTGCTTTTATGCGGTATGGAGATAGGTCTTATGTCTATGCTGGGAATGATAATGTTAACGGGCATTATAGTTAATAACGGAATAGTGCTTGTAGACTATATAAATAACTTAAGGCTGCAGGGCAAGGATAAAAAAGAGGCTATAATCGAGGCGTGCGTAACAAGATTAAGACCCATACTTATGACGAGCGTAACGACGATACTGGGATTGCTTGTCATTGCGCTCGGACTTGACGAAAGCTCGGCAATGATGCAGCCGCTTGCGGTTACCTGTATGGGCGGCCTTATTTACGCAACCGTAATGACGCTTTTCGTAGTTCCCGTTATTTACGACGCATTTAATAAAAAGCAGCTCAGAAAAATTAAAGACGAGGAGCTTATAGTAAGCGATAAATAATGTTATTATTGCGGCGGGGAATTACCCGCCGTATTTTTGTGCATTATTTTAACAAATATGGTAAAATAAAAAAGTATGCAAGAAGGAGGCTTGAATGAAGAAGCTTTTAAAATACTTTAAAAATTACAGGAAGGAATGCGTCTTAGGTCCTCTTTTTAAGATGCTTGAGGCGTGCTTTGAGCTTATAGTTCCTCTTGTTATGGCGAAGATAATAGATATAGGTATAGCTGATTTAGACAGCGGCTACGTAATAAAAATGTGCCTTGTTCTCGTGCTTTTAGGGCTTGTAGGGCTTGTATGCTCCATAACTGCGCAATACTTTGCCGCTAAGGCTTCCGTGGGTTTTGCCGCAAAGCTAAGGCATGAGATGTTTTCGCATATTTCTTCTTTATCATACACTGAAATAGACAATATAGGCACAAACACAATGATAACGAGAATGACGAGCGATTTAAATCAGCTGCAAAACGGCGTTAATTTAACTCTCAGATTGTTTTTGCGTTCGCCGTTTGTCGTTTTCGGCGCAATGATAATGGCTTTTACGATTGACGTTCCCTCCGCGCTTATTTTTGCGGTAGCGATACCGGTGCTTGCAGTCGTTGTTTTCGGGATAATGCTTGCGTGTATACCTCTTTATAAAAAGGTTCAGAGCAAGCTTGACAGAGTTCTCGGAAGAACAAGACAGAACCTTACGGGCGTTAGGGTAATAAGGGCGTTTAATAAGGAGGAAGAGGAAACAGAAAGCTTTAACGAAGAAAACGAAGAGCTTACGTCCGTTTCAAAATTTGTAGGAAAAATATCTGCGCTTATGAACCCAGTTACTTACGTTATAATAAACGTTGCTATTGCCGCTCTTATATGGACGGGGGCGATACGCGTTGACGGCGGAGTGCTAACAAAGGGTGCGGTTGTTGCTCTTTATAATTACATGTCTCAAATATTAATTGAGCTTATAAAGCTTGCTAACCTTATAATAACAATGACAAAAGCGGCGGCGTGCGCAAACAGAATTTCCGACGTTCTTGAAATTGAAAACAGCATGAAGCAGGAAGAAAAGCCGCAGCCGTTTAGAGACATGAGTGCGGGCGTATGCTTTAACCATGTGTATCTTAAATATTCGGGCGCGGGCGAAGAGGCATTGACGGATATTGATTTTTGCGTTAAAAGCGGGCAGACTGTGGGAATAATAGGCGGAACGGGCTCGGGAAAAAGCTCGGTTGTAAATATGGTTGCAAGGTTTTACGACGCAACAAGCGGCAGCGTATGCGTTTTCGGAACGGACGTTAAAAAGCTTTCGCTTACGGAGCTCAGGAGAAAAATAGGCATTGTTCCGCAAAAAGCTGTATTGTTTTCGGGAACGATAAGGGAAAACCTTAAATGGGGAAACGAAAACGCAACGGACGAAGAGATTTATGACGCGCTTAAAATTGCTCAGGCAGCTGAGATAGTGGAAAATAAGGAAGAAGGGCTTGATTATATAATAGAACAGGGCGGAAAGAACCTTTCGGGCGGGCAGCGTCAAAGGCTGACGATTGCCCGTGCGCTTGTAAAACGTCCCGATATACTTATTCTTGACGACAGCGCCTCCGCTCTTGACTTTAAAACGGACGCCATGCTCAGGACGGCAATAAAAAATATAAAATACAAACCGACGGTATTTATAGTTTCTCAAAGGACGTCGTCGATAATGAATGCGGATATAATAATAGTTCTTGACGACGGTAAAATATTAGACAAGGGAACGCATGACGAGCTTCTGTTGCGCTGTGAAATATATAAGGAAATATATGCTTCTCAGTTTTCAAAGGAGGCGGCGAAATGAAAAAAACAGGCGCAGATAAAAGCACTGTAAAAACCGTGCTGAAATATCTTAAAAAGTATATTCCCCTGATAGCGCTTTCGCTTTTGCTTGCCGCGGCAACCGTTGCTATGACGCTGTATGTACCCATACTCATAGGCAGGGCGATTGACCTTATAACAGAGCAGGGCAAGGTGGATTTTAACGGCATAAAGGATATTTTGACTGTCGTTATGATTCTTGTTGCGGCTACGGGGCTTTTGCAGTGGTTCATGAATCTTATTAATAACAAGGTGACATATCAGGTTGTAAGAGATATACGAAAAGAAGCCTTTGAGAAAATAATGATACTGCCATTAAGCTATATCGATTCCCATTCTTACGGGCAGATAGTAAGCAGAGTGATTGCAGATACGGACCAGTTTGCAGACGGCCTTTTAATGGGCTTTACGCAATTTTTTACGGGAGTGATTACCATATTGGGAACGCTTGCGTTTATGCTCTCTATAAATTACGTAATAACGCTTGCGGTTGTGTTTTTAACGCCGCTTTCCCTTTTTGTCGCAAGGTTTATCGCAAAAAAGACATATGTGATGTTCAAGCTGCAATCGGAAACACGAGGCGAGCAGACGGGGTATATCGATGAGATGATAACAAACGCAAAGACGGTTGCCGCTTTTTCCCGAGAAGAAAAGAATTTATCTGAGTTTGACGAAATTAACGGAAGACTTGAAAAGTGCTCTCTTAAAGCGATATTTTATTCTTCCATAACAAACCCGGCGACGAGGTTTATAAATGCGGTTGTTTATGCCGCAGTCGGCCTAATAGGCGCATTAAGCGTAATTTCCGGTTCTGGAATGACCGTCGGCATGCTTTCTTGCTTTTTAAGCTATGCTAATCAATATACAAAGCCCTTTAACGAAATTTCCGGGGTTGTTACGGAGCTTCAAAACGCCCTTGCCTGCGCGGCGAGAATATTTGAGCTTATTTATGAAGAGCCGCAGATACCCGACGCGCCAAAAGCGATAGAGCTTACGGGCGTTAAGGGAGAGGTTTTGTTAAAAGACGTAGACTTTTCATATGTTCCCGAAAGACCGCTTATCGAAAACTTAAATTTGACAGCGAAGCCGGGAAACAGGATAGCTCTCGTAGGACCGACCGGCTGCGGAAAGACGACCGTAATAAATCTCCTTATGCGTTTTTACGACGTCAATTCGGGAAAAATAAGCGTAGACGGAAACGATATAAGAAGCGTTACAAGAAAGAGCCTAAGGCGTTCTTACGGCATGGTGCTGCAGGAAACATGGCTTAAAGAGGGAACCATAAGAGATAATATTATTATGGGCAAGCCCGACGCCACGGAAGAAGAGATAATTTCCGCCTGCAAGCTTGCGCATTCATACAGCTTTATAAAGCGACTAAAGGACGGTCTTGACACATATATAAAAGAAGACGGGGGAAGCCTTTCTCAAGGGCAAAAGCAGCTTTTATGCATAACGAGAGTAATGCTCTGTTTGCCGCCCATGCTTATTTTGGACGAGGCGACTTCGTCTATAGACACATGGACGGAAATGAGAATACAAAAAGCGTTTTCAAAGATGATGCAGGGGAGAACGAGCTTTGTCGTTGCGCACAGGCTTTCAACTATTATGGAGGCGGACGTTATACTCGTTATGAAAGACGGGCATATAATAGAGCAGGGAACGCACAGCGAGCTTTTAGACAAAAGAGGATTTTATTTTGAGCTTTATAACAGCCAATTTGCGAGAGGTTAAAAATGATAAAAAAAGCGGAAAAAAGAGATCTTGAAATTATCAGCGATATTTACGAGGCGGAGCATGACCTTGAAGAAAAGGGCTTGATTTCAACAGGCTGGATAAGAGGGGTTTATCCCAGTAAAGAAACGGCAGAGACCGCGATTGAAAACGGAGTTATGTTTGTTTGTGAAAAAGACGGGGTATTAGGCGCATGCGCAAAAATCGATGAAGATGAGCCGGAGGTGTATAAAAAGGCGAAGTGGCGGTTTTCGGGAAAAACGATGGTGCTGCATACTCTTGTCTGCGACCCGCGCCTGCAGGGAAAGGGCTTTGCAAAGGAGCTTGTTAACTTTTATGAAGAGCTTGCGATAAAAAACAGGTGCGAATGCTTAAGAATGGATACAAACGTTAAAAATATTCAGGCAAGAAATATGTACAAGCATTTGGGATTTTCAGAAGCGGGCGAGGTCGATTGCGTTTTTAACGGAATACCGGGAATGAGACTTGTTTTTTTGGAAAAGAAGCTTTAATTTTTTTAAGCGGGCGAAAGCCCGTTTTTTTGTATACCGAAAACCACGCGATAGTCGCGTGGTTCAAAAAAGCTTAAGCGGTGAGGAAAAAACTCCTAATG
>CAKSBK010000116.1 GCA_934438035.1 uncultured Christensenellaceae bacterium | reverse complement strand
ATATAAAAGATTCGTATACCGTAGACGAGCTTAAGCAAATGAAAGAAAACGGAGACGAAAGCTTTATAAAGCCGCCGGAGAGCGCGCTTATAAACATGAAAAGCATAACGGTAAAGGAGATAACCGCAAAACGCTTAAAGGACGGACTTTCTCAGAGAGTAAATGTAGATATTGACGGACCGTTTAAGGTGTTTTCCGGGGGCGGTCTTATAGGTATAGCGGAAAAATGCGAAGAGGGTATAAAGCTTAAAATATCACTGTATTAATTATGAAAGTATTAAACGAAAGCGAGCTTGAAATATTAAACAGTACGGGAGCAAGCGTTGCTTTAGGCACGTTTGACGGACTTCATATCGGTCACAGGACGATAATAGATATGGCGAAGCGGCATGCAAACGGTATGCCGGTTGTTTGCTGTACGTTTGAAAACATACCTGCATCTTTATTTATAAAGGACAGGCTTCCTGTGTTTACTCCGAAAGAAAAGCTTGACGCGCTTTTGAAAATGGGGGTGGACTATGTTTTTATGCCTCGTTTTACGAGCGAGTTTGCGGAGCATTCCAGTATGCAGTTTTTGGATTTTTTGCGGGATAATATGCACGCAAAAGTGCTTTGCGCAGGCTTTAATTATACGTTTGGGTATAAAGCATCCGGGAATTCCCAGGCTATAATTGATTACGCAAACAAAAACGGCATTCAGGCATATATAAGCAAGCCTGTGAGCTATGAGGGGCAGCCCGTTTCTTCAACGAGGATAAGAAACGCTCTTTTTTACGGGAATATAAAAAACGCAAATGCTATGTTAAGCTCTCCGTTCACGCTTTCGGGCACGGTGGTTTGCGGAAAAAAATTGGGCAGGACTATAGGCTTTCCGACGGTGAATTTTTCTTATCCCGAAAATAAAACGCCGCTTAAAAGAGGCGTTTACGTAACAAGAGTTAATATTGCAGGGGTATATTATCCCGCGATTACAAATATAGGCGTTCGTCCGACGGTGGAAAACACGAAAAATGTAAATGTTGAAACAAATATTATAGGCTTTAGCGGAAATCTTTACGGAAAAGAAGTGGCGGTTGAATTTTTCTCTTATATAAGAGAAGAAAAGAGATTTTCCGGGATTGAGGAGCTTTCCGAAAGACTGGAGAAGGACAAAAAAATTGCTTTACAATACGATTTTACTGTGTTAAAATAAACGAGTGTAAATGCACAAAACCTCTTACTGCGTTCGGCGAGTGTCTGACGCCGTACTCAGTTTGCAGGGGATATTTTTAGGAGGTATAGACAAATGATCGACAAGCAGGCAATTATTGCTGAGTATGCAACAAAAGAGGGAGACACAGGTTCCCCCGAAGTTCAGGTAGCGCTTCTTACCGCTCGTATTAACCATTTAAACGAGCATTTCAAGACGCATCACAAGGACAACCATTCCCGCCGCGGGCTTTTAAAGATGGTTGGTCAGAGAAAGGGCCTTCTCAATTACCTTAAGGAAAAGGATATTGAGAGATACAGAGCTCTTATCGCTAAGCTGGGACTCAGAAAGTAATTGATGTAGAGCGGTCTTCGTGCCGCTCTATCTTTTTAAGGTTATTTTTACGCCGTTTCGGTCATACGGCGACGCCTCTTTTATAACATAGTTTCTAATAAAGAAAATAAATATATTTGGCATAGTCAGATGCGGAGATACCGCCGTTATGGTAAACGCTACAATGGCAGACAGCCCGAGGGACGGGATTGACTTCTTTCCGTTAAGCGTTGAATTTGAAGAGAAAATGTATGCGGCCGGAAAAATTCCCGGCGGCTTTATCAAAAGAGAGGGAAGACCTTCCGAAAAGGCTATCCTTACCTGCAGACTTATAGACAGACCTATTCGTCCGCTTTTCCCCAAGGGATTTTATAACGACGTTCAGGTTATAGCGACCGTAATGAGCGTTGACACGGAAATTCCTCCGGAGGTTTACGCTATGATAGGTTCTTCCGTTGCGCTTTCCATTTCCGGAATACCTTTTATGGGACCGACGGGAACGGTTGCGGTAGGATATGTAGACGGAGAATATATCATTAACCCCGACTCCGAGCAGAGAGCAAAGAGCAAGCTGGCGCTTACGGTTTCCGGAACGAAGGACGCCGTAATGATGGTTGAAGCGGGAGCTGAGGAAATTACGGAAGACGAAATGCTCGGCGCTATTCTCTTTGCGCATGAAGAAATCAAAAAGATTTGTGCGTTTATTGAAGATATTAAGGAGAAAATCGGCAAGCCCGCAAAGGAAGTTACGGTGTATACCGTTCCGGAGGAGCTTGACGCAGCGGTAAGAGAGCACTTTACCGAAAAGATGAAGTGGGCTATGGAGCCGTTTGACAGACACGAGAGAAGCGACAGAGAAGCGCAGGTTAAGGCGGAGGCTGTTGAATTCTTCAGCGAGCAGTATCCCGACGGCAAAAAAGACATCGAGAGCTCTCTTTATAACGTGATGAAGGAAATTGTTCGTCATAAGATAGTTGCGGACGGCGTAAGACCGGACGGAAGAGGCTATGAAGAGGTTCGCCCGATTTGGTGTGAAACCGGTATTTTCAGAAGAACTCACGGTTCGGCAGTCTTCACAAGAGGAGAAACGCAGGTTATGAACCTCGTTACCTTAGGAGCTATGGGCGACGGACAGACGCTTGACGGACTTTCCGACGAAGTATTTAAGAGATATATGCATCAATACAATATGCCGCCTTACACCACGGGAGAGGCAAAGCCTTTAAGAAGCGCTAACAGAAGAGAAATCGGTCACGGCGCTCTTGCGGAGAGAGCTATAATGCCCATGCTTCCTTCGGAAGAGGAGTTCCCCTATGCTATTCGTGCGGTATCCGAAGTATTAAGCTCCAACGGCTCTACTTCCCAGGCTTCCGTATGCGCAAGCTCAATGGCTCTTATGGACGCGGGCGTTCCTATGAAGAAGCCTGTTGCGGGCGCAGCTATGGGTCTTATGAAGCATGAAGGTCAGGTCGTTGTTTTAACGGACATTCAGGGTCTTGAGGACTTCCTCGGAGATATGGACTTTAAAGTTGCGGGTACTGAGGACGGTATTACCGCAATACAGATGGATATAAAGATAAAGGGTATTGATAAGGAGATTCTTGAAAGAGCGCTTGCTCAGGCAAAGAGAGGAAGACTCCACATCTTAAGCAAGATGAACGAGGTTATTTCCGCTCCCAGAGAGCATTTAAGCGAGTTTGCGCCTAAGATTATTCAGTTTACGATTAACCCCGACAAGATAAGAGAGGTTATCGGCAGCGGCGGAAAGACTATAAACAAGATAATTGCTGATACCGGCGTTAAGATTGACATTGAAGACGACGGAAGAGTATTCATATCCACTCCGGATGAGGAAGCGGCGAAGAAAGCAAAGAAGATTATTACCGGCATAGCTACCGATATTGAAGTCGGTCAGGTATACATGGGAAAGGTCACAAAGATAATTCCTAAGGGAGCGTTTGTTGAGCTCGTACCCGGAAAAGAGGGAATGGTGAGAATAGGCGAGCTTTCAAAGAAATTCGTCGAAAAGGTTGAAGACGTGGTTTCCGAGGGCGACGAGCTTTTGGTAAAGGTAGTCGAGATAGACAAGATGAACAGAATCAACCTTACTCATAAGGGAGTAAAGCCCGAAGAACTTAAAACCGAAGAGTAATTAAAGAAAGATAAAGGGCGCACGGTGTGCGCCTTTTGTTGTTTTTAAGGAGAAATATGTCAGAAGCAATAAAAATTAACGGCGTTACAACAATATTTGAAAAAATGCCGGAAATGAAAACTGTTTCCGTAGGAATATGGGTTAAAGCGGGAAGCATATATGAAGACGAGGGAATTAACGGCGTTTCTCATTTTATAGAGCATATGCTTTTCAAGGGAACAAAGAATATGACATGCAGGCAAATTGCGGAAAAAACGGACGATATAGGCGCTGAAATAAACGCATATACGGAAAAGGACTGCACATGTTATTACGCTACCGTGTTGGATGTTCATCAGCTTGCGGCTCTTAATATACTTTTGGATATGCTCTGCAATCCGCTTTTTTCACAAGAGGATACAGAAAAGGAAAGAGAAGTAATAATAGAAGAGATATTAAGTTCTCTTGATGATCCGGAGGACGTATGCTCTCAAAGCGCCTCTTCAATATATTTTAAAGAAACCCCTCTTGAAAGACCGGTTTTAGGTACGCTTAAAAGCGTTAAAAGCATAGACGAAAATATACTTAAAAATTACTATTGTAAACGCTATACCGCAGAAAATACGGTTATAGTTGCGGCGGGAAATATAGACGAAGAAAAAATTACGGCATTGTTAAGAGAAAAGCTTACTCTTAACGGTAAAAAAGAAGAAAACGAAACGATAGTAAAGCCGCATGGGATATGTGAAGTTCGATTTATTAAAAGAAACATAAAACAGGCGCATTTATGCCTGTGCTTTCCCGCATATTCGCTTCAGGACGAAAGAAAATACACAATGGCTCAGCTTTCAAATATTTTGGGAGGGAATATGAGCTCGCGCCTTTTTCAAAAGATAAGAGAGGAAGAGGGGCTGTGTTATTCTGTTTACAGCTATGATTCGCTTTACAAAGCTGCGGGAATGCTTTCGGTTTATGCAGCCTTTAACGTGAAAAACGCAAAAAAGACTATTCGGCTTATAAAAAATGAAATATCAAAAATAAGGCGGGACGGGGTGAGCGAAAAA
>CAKSBK010000115.1 GCA_934438035.1 uncultured Christensenellaceae bacterium | reverse complement strand
ATTTAAAGCAATACGGAGATCTTATTATCGTTAAAGAAGAAAAGGACGGAAGAGGCGGACTTTTCAAAAGAGAGGCGAAAAGCTTAAGCGTGCAAAACGACGACGGAAGCAAGAAAGACGCTTTAGTTTTTACGGTATCCGAAGGAGCGCAGGGAACCGGAGCCGCCGCGCGGGGCGTTATATTAAACGCAGGGGGATACCCGCTTTATCTTTCTCAAAGAGGACTTATTTCATTAACGACAAATTCGGTTACGAATCAGCAAAGCCTGAAAAATATGAGCAGTCTTATAAACGCTAGGTTGTTAAGGGAAAAAGGACTTGAGAAGGCATGCTGCGCCGAATATTTAAACAGGCTTGCAATAGGAATTAACGGAAACGTATATGTTGCGGTTACTGACAGCGAATCTTCTTTGGGTTTCGAATGGTTTTTCTGGAACGGAATCAATGCAACGGCAATGACGGGTCATGACGGTAAACTGTATTTTGCGGGAGCAGAAGCGGAGATTTACAGAATGAACGATAAGAATACTGACGGCTCCGGTTCATATAATGATTGCGGTAAGCCTATTTTGGCTGAGTGGTGGACTGTCGTTACGGATTGCTCCTATCCGCTGACAAAAAAGAATATAAATCGCATCGGCACAGGGATTGTGTTTAAGCCAGAAGCGAGAATGTCGTCAAAGCTGTATATAAGAACGGACAGAGACCCCGAAATAGAGCTTTCGGAATTTATAGGGGATATGCTTGATTTTTGGGACGTTGATTTTAACAGGTTTTCCTTTCTTGCGGACGATCTTTCAAAAACCGCGGCTTCAAAGAAGACTGTTAAAAACGTAGAGGCGTTTCAGCTTGGAGTAAAGCATAATTCTTTAAACGACGGGCTGGGAATTTTAAAGATAACTGCCGATTATACGCTTACCGGCAAATGTAGGTAACATAAGATTATTGGTATGAATATACTGTAATATACGGAGGAAAAAGGAGAAAAATGAGCAATTTGAGTAAAGAAACCATTGATCGCATAAGCGGAGCGAAAACCGCTTCCGGCGATTACACGGGCAAGCTTATTTGCGAGCTTCCCGACGTGGTGGTAAATTCCGCGGAGAGCTTAAAGGCGAGATTTGACGCGGCAGTAAAAGAGGTTTTAGACCCTGCGCACAACAAGCTGTGCGAGGCGACGGCGGAGGCGGTAAGCGAGATAGACGAAAAGAAGTCGGATATTGAGCACACGCACAGCCTTGCGGGGGAAAGCATAACGGGAGTACTTCCCGCAGACAAGGGAGGCACGGGAACAGGGAGCCTTGAAGCATTAAAGGCGGCTTTGGGAGCGATACCCGATACAAACGTATTAAACGCCATAGCCGACCATAACGCGGCGGTTGATGCGCATAAAAGCACCATTGAGGCGGCGGTTTTAGCGCATGCGAACGATTTAAACGCCCATTCGGGGGAGATAAACACGGTGATGAATAATCACAAGTACGATTCAACCGCACATGCGACGGCAATAGCTGCGGCGATATCTTCCCAGGCGTTTTTGGCGGCGCACCCGGTAGGGAGCTTGTTTGTGACGAGCCAAAACATAAACCCTGCGGAGGAATACGGCGGGAGCTGGACGAGAATAAAGGATAAATTCATACTTGCGGCGGGCGATTCCTTTGCAGCAGGAACGACGGGCGGCGCTGCTGCCGTAACTCTTGCGGCAGAAAACATGGCGACAAAGATAAAAATACCCTACGGCGTAAGCGCTTCGGGAAACAGAACGGTTATTTCGGGTCAGCAAGTTTTCCTTTCGGGAACTGCTTCGGGCTACGCTGCGTTTGAAAACATTGACGGGACGGCGGGTCAGGCGTTTAATAACATGCCTCCGTATACCGCAAAATATGTATGGGAAAGGATTGCGTAAAATATGGAGATAAGAGATATAAACGGCAAAACACTTACAAGCTACGACCCCGAGGCGGGAAAGATTGAGTTGAAGACAAAAACCGTAACGCACCCGGCTGTTGAGGGAAAAGAAGAGGTATTTCACTATGAGCTTCTGCGGGAGTTTGAAAACGGCGGAAAGGAATATGTTAAGATAATCGATTCTCCGAAAGTTGAGGGGAAGGCGGCATACACGGAAAACGAAGCGTATTTACTCTATACGCCCTTTAGCGATAGAGAGCTTAAGGAAAGAAGAATTTGCGAGCTTAAAGAAAAGCTTAGAGAAAAGGACTATATAGGCATAAAGATAGCTACGGGCTGCGCAAAAAAAGAGGACTACGCAGAGGACATAGAAGCCTGCGAGAGGTGGAGAAAAGAGATAAACAGACTGGAGGCGGGCTTGTGAATTTAGGCGATATAATTTCGATTGTGGGCGCGGTGATATCGACCGTAACGGTGATAGTCGTAGTCGCCACGTTCACAAGAAACGGCAAAAAGGACACGGAGGACGAGGGCAAGGCGACAGGCACTATATTAACAGAGCTTGGGTACATAAAGGGCGGAATAGACGACGTGAAGACCGAGCAGAGAGAACAGCGAAAGACCAACGCCGACCTATTGAGCCGCATGGTTGCCGTCGAAGCCTCCGCAAAGCAGGCGCATAAGCGCATAGACACTTTAGAGGGAAGAGAGGAAAGAAAGCATGATTGCTGAGTTTGTAAAATACGCCATGGCGAGGGCGAATAGGGCGATATACGTTTGGGGCGGACAGGGGCAGAACGCAACGGAAGAGAAGATAAAAAGAATGGAGACGAGCATTAAAAACGCAGCTACGGCGCTAAACTTACTTAATCAAAAAAAGCGTGAGGGGATTTCTCCTATTGAGATGTACGACTGTTCGGGGCTTGTGTGCTGCTCTTTAGTTTATGCGGGGATAAAGCCCGCAGGGTTTGACACTACGGCGAACGGGCTTTTAAAAAATCACTGCGTTAAGATTGATAAATCCGTTTTAAGAAAAGGCGACCTTGTTTTCAGGGTGTATTCTTTCGGAAAAAACAAGGGTACGGCGTATCATGTAGGCATTGTGACCGACGACGCTTTAAACGTTACGGAGGCAAAGGGCAGAGCCTACGGAGTTATAACAAGACCGTTAGGAGCTCAGGCGGGATATTGGAACGCATACGCAAGAATAAAGGAGCTTGCGGACGAGCAGAAAGAAAAATACGTCTTCACCCGAAACCTTAAAAAGGGGCTAAAGGGGCAGGACGTATACAACTTACAGAAGCTTTTAAACATATCCGCCGACGGAGTATTCGGGTCTAAAACAAGAACGGCGGTTATAGCCGCACAGAAAGCGCACGGGCTTACTTTAGACGGAGTGGCGGGTAAAAACACCTTAACCGCGCTCGGAGGGATATGGAAGACGGAGCATGTATTTAACCGCAATTTAAAATACGGCATGACGGGGCAGGATGTAAAGGAATTACAAAAGCTTTTAAACGTTTCCGTCGACGGAGTGTTTGGCTCTAAAACGAGAGCGGCTGTTATTTCCGCACAGAAGAGTCGCGGGCTTACCGCAGACGGAATAGCGGGAAAGAAAACCATAACCGCTTTAGGCGGAATATTCAACTAACATAAAAGGAGATTTTTTTAATGTGAAGCAAGGCTTTTTCTGCTTCAGTTAAGAAGCGAAAGCCGAGAACTTTTTACAATAAAAATATAAAGGAGATAAAAAATGAACTGGAAACTTCGACTTAAAAACAAGACTACATTAACGGCGCTTATAGCGGGCATAGCGGCGCTTATTTATCAGATATTAACAATGATAGGCATAACGCCTAAAATATCTGAAAGCACGATACTTGAGACGGCGGGAATGCTTATAAACATACTTTGCCTTTTGGGAATAGTGGTTGACCCCACTACAAAGGGCATAGCGGACAGCGAGCGGGCGAAGAGCTACACCGAGCCGAAAGAGTGAGAATTAAAAGGAGGATATACAAATGGCAAACACCGGAGCAATTTCATCATATGACAAGACAAAGCTTGACGGGATTTATTCACAGATTGAAAATGCGATAAAATCCGCATATGAAAGCGTAATTTCAAAAAATAAAGCGCAGGAAGAGGCACAAAAGAAGACTCTCAACGAGGAATATGATAAAAAGAAAAACAAGGCGTATGTAAACGCAAGGCTGAGTGCGATAGGCAACAATGAAACTCTTGCCGGGGCGGGTCTTGCCGGGGGTCTTTACTTACAGCCTAAAAGCGGAGTAAGCGAAAGCTCTAGAATTGCGATAGATAATTCTATGAGAAACAATTTAAACGACCTTGAAAATTCACGCAGGCAGGATGAAGAGAAGCTATCTTTGGAAGCTCTATTATCCCGCTATGATGCGGATAAAGACCTTGCCGAAGAAACTTCAAAGCTGCTTACAAAAAAGATAGATGACGCTATAGATGAGAATCATTTTGAAGCGGATTATGATTTGGATAATTTTAAGGCTTATTTGTCGGCTTTAAAGCTGCAAAATGAAATCGGACTTAACGCACTTTCAAAAAAGACGGGCGCAGCGGCGGCGTATGAGCTAAAAAGATACGGAAAAGTAGTAAACAGCAGCACGGCTCAGCTTTTAGGCGTTCCCGTCGGAACGTCTGCGGCGGATGTTCTTGCAAATATAATTACGATTTCCACCAGGTAATAGTATTATTTAGGGTGCGGCGGAATTTAAGGTTCTGCCGTGCCTTAGTATTGACAATTGAAGGTTAATGGGTTATTATTTTATTCATGCGGGCATGGCGGAATTGGCAGACGCGCTAGACTTAGGATC
>CAKSBK010000114.1 GCA_934438035.1 uncultured Christensenellaceae bacterium | reverse complement strand
CCTATTACCCTTGCAAATTTTTCAGCCTGTGAAAAAAGAGGGGAAAATTCTTCGGCGCTTCCGTCGTTTACGATGAGTACAAAAAAACCTTTTTCACTAAGCTCTTGTGCGGTTTTTACCATTGCGGGTTCGGGGTTATAAGCGGGAATGAGAACTACGGTATCCAATTAGAAAGTACGTCCTTAAATAAATTTACGTTTTAATTGTAGTGCAAATATGCCTAATAGTCAACAAAAGTCTGTTTTCACGGAGGGAAAAGCAAAAATCATACGGCGGATTTTATCGCAAAAACCGTTTTTTCGTATTGCCTTTTAAGCTCGTCTAAGGAAGAGTTAACGGCGTCAACGTCGGCGGGCGCTCTTAAAAGCTCTACAAACGGAGTCAAATAATCGCTAAAAAAGGTATTTAGGCTTAAATTTCCCGTCAGCCCCTTTAAGGTGTGGGCGAAGATAAACGCCTCCTCGTAATTTTTATTTTTAAGCGCCGAGAGCATGTTAAAAAAAGTCGGGTCTTCCGGAAACTTTTTTAAAAACCTTTCATAAATTTCGGCTTGCCCTGCAAAGCGTGCCACGCCCTCTATATAATCTATGCCGTTTTGTAAAAGTACTTCCTTATTCATAGCTCCTCCGTCATTTTGCAGTCAGTTTTTCGCAAAGAGAAAGAAAATATGCGGCGCTTGCGTCCGAGGGCATTCTCCAATCGCCCCTCGGGGAAAGACATACGCTTCCGACCTTAACGCCGTCGGGCAGGCAGCTTCTTTTAAACTGCTGATTAAAGAAGCGGCGGTAAAAAGATTTTAACCATTTTAATATCGTCTCGTCGGTAAAATCGTCCCTAAACGCCTTTTTTGCAAGGTGGAATATTTTTGCCGGCTCGAAGCCGTATCTTAAAACATAGTAAAGGAAGAAATCGTGAAGCGCATAAGGACCGACGATGCTTTCGGTTTTCTGGGCGATTTTGCCGTCTGCGTCCGGAGGCAAAAGCTCGGGGCTTATGGGCGTGTCCATAATATCGGCTAAGGTGTCTTTGCAGGCGGAAAATGCTTCGTCCCCGCTTGCCTGCTCTATCATCCAGCGGACGAGCGTTTTGGGAATGGACGCATTTACGCCGTACATGCTCATGTGGTCCGCATTATATGTACACCAGCCGAGCGCAAGCTCGGATAAATCCCCCGTGCCGACGACTATTCCGCCTATTTTTCCGGCGTAATCCATAAGCACCTGCGTGCGCTCTCTTGCCTGGGTGTTTTCAAACGTGAGGTCGAAGACGTCTTTATCGTGTCCTATGTCTCTGTAGTGAGTAAGGCACGCCTCTTTAATGTTAATTTCCTTTGAGGTTATGCTGAGCTCCCTCATAAGCTTAACGGCGTTGTCATGGGTTCTGTCCGTAGTGCCGAAGCAGGGCAGGGTTATTCCTATGACGTCGCAAGCGGGTCTTCCCATGAGCTTTATCGCCTTATATGCCACTAATAGTGCGAGCGTAGAATCAAGCCCGCCCGAAACGCCTATTACAGCCTTTGCACCCACCGTCTCCAGGCGCTTTTTAAGGCCGTAAACCTGCATATCGAAAATATCCCGGCAGCGAGCCGCTCTGTTTTCCCTTGAGGAGGGAACAAAGGGAAGCTTTTCTATGGGATAAAGAGTACCGTCCGCATTTATTTTTGAAGAATAGGGAACAAAGGCGGTTAAAACGCCGGTTATAGAATTTATCCTTGCGCAGTCGGAAAAGCTCTTGTTTTTAATTCTGTCGTGACGTATTTTTCCCAAATCGACGTCGGAAACGATAAGCGCTTCTTCGGTTATTAAAGACTGCGTTTCCTTTAACGCTCTTCCGTTTTCGCAAATCATCGAGTGACCGGAATATACAAGGTCCGTTGTGGATTCGCCCGCGCCCGCAGAGCAGTATGCGTACGCGCAGAAAAGCGAGGCGGAGCGGTTTTTGATTAAAGAGGTACGGTAAGCTCTTTTTGATATGGTTTCGTTGGAGGCGGAGAGGTTTAAAATAACCTCGGCGCCCGAAAGACAAAGCGCGGTTGACGGCGGCAGGGGTGTCCAAACGTCCTCGCAGATTTCCGCGCCCACGGTATATTCCCCGCCGACGTTTAAAACGAGCTTAGAAGAGAGGGGGATTTCGTAATCGCCCTCCAAAAAAAGCTCGCAAGAGCTTATAAAGTCTCTTTTAAGCTCTTCGGAAGAGGAAAACCAGCGCTTTTCGTAAAACTCGCCGTAGTTCGGAAGATATGTTTTTGGGGTTATGCCCGTAATTTTTCCGTTAAGAATATAAACCGCGCAGTTATAAAGTGCGCCGTCTATTTTTAAAGGAGCGCCCGCGGCGATAAGCCCGGAATAATCTTTAGACAGGGAAACGAGCTTTCTTAAGGATAAAAGGGCGCCGTTTAACAGCCCTGCCGATAAAAAAAGGTCCTGGCAGGTGTAGCCCGTTAGGCATAGCTCGGGAAATACGGTTATATCCGCATTAAGCTCTTTTGCCTCGGCGAGCTTTTTTGAAATTTCCTCAAAATTAAAGTCGATATCCGCCGGCTTAACCTTAGGGCAGGCGCATGCGATTCTTAAGAAATCATACATATTATTTCTCCCTGTTAATTACGTTTATCTGCAGGTTCTCGAGGATATCGAGAGCCTCCTCGTTTATTTTTTTATCCGCGGCGGCGGTTAAGCGCGCGTCGACGGTTATTTTTGCCTCCGGGTAGACGCTTTTTAAAATAACTGCGTTTGAAAGCACGCATATGCTTGAAACAAGGCCGCAAAGCTCAATTTCCTCAGCGTGTTCGGGAAGAAGCGAGCGAACCTCTTTTTTTGAAACGTCCATGGGAAAGGAGCGCTTTTCTATTTTAACCGCTCCGCATTCTTTAAGCGCAGCCGCAGTTTTTCCGTATACGCCGTGACCCGGCGTTCCCTTTATACAGTGCGGTATGGGAAGATGCTTACCCTCCTGAGTGGATAAATAGTCGTCTTCGTGAGTGTCGAGGGTGTAAAAAACTCTGCCCTTGCCGTATTTTTTTATGCGCTCTGCTATTTTTTCATCCAAAAGCTCCGCTCCCGGGAAGCCCAAAGAGCCGTCAACAAAGTCGTTTTGATAATCTATAACGAAAAGATATGCGTTCATTTCTGCCTCACTTCGAGTTAAACTCGTTCATCGCGGCGTCTATGCCGTCGGATAAAATCACTTCAACCGCCTTTGCGGCGTTTTCACACGCCTCGTCAAGCAGCTTTTTTTCGCTGCCGGAAAGCTTTTTCAGCACGTAATCCGCAAGGTCTCCCTCGGAATTGTTTTTTCCTATTCCTATGCGTATTCTCATAAAGCCGTAGGTTTTTAACGCCGAAACTATTGAGCGCATTCCGTTATGCGTTCCTGCGCTTCCGCTCTTTCTTATTCTTAACCTGCCGGGAGCTAAATCGATGTCGTCGTAAAGCACGATTATATTCTGCGGGTCGGGCTTATAAAACGAATACGCCGCGCTTAAGCTTTCGCCCGAGCGGTTCATATAGGTGGCAGGCTTTAAAAGCACGACCTTTTGTCCGTTTATTACGCCTTCCGCAACGCTTGCGCAAAAGCGCTTTTTGGTGAATTTCAGTCCGTTTCTTTTGGCTAAAACGTCTATGGCGTTAAAGCCCATGTTGTGTCGTGTGTTTTTATACTTAAGGCCGATGTTCCCGAGCCCGGCTATTATATACATTATTTGTTGTCCTTTTGATTTTTGTATTTTCCCTTTGCCCAGCCGGGAAGAACTGTTTCCCTCGCCCGTGCGATAACAAGGCTGTTTTCGGGAACGTCCTTTGTTATGGTAGAGCCCGCGGCGATGTATGCGCCCTCTCCTACGTTTACGGGGGAGACGAGGTTTGTGTTGCAGCCGATAAACGCGCCGTCTCCTATGACGCTTCTGTGTTTTTTCTGTCCGTCGTAGTTGACGAAAACGACGCCGCAGCCTACGTTTATGTTTTCTCCCATATCGCCGTCGCCGACATATGTTAAGTGCGAAACCTTTGTTCCGTTTCCTATTACCGAATTTTTAATTTCCACAAAGTCGCCTATGCGGCAATTGTCTTTAACGTCCGTTCCGGGCCGCAGATATGCGTAAGGACCGACGTCCGTGTTTCTGCCTATTTTTGCGTCAATAAGCACGGAGTTTTGCACGGTTGAACCGTCAAGCACGGTTGAGTTTACTAACCTGCTTCCCTGGTAAACCGTAACGCCCTCTCCTAAAACCGTGCCGCCCTCCAAAAAAACTCCGGGGTAAATTACGCTGTCTCTGCCGATTTTGACGTCCGCCTCGATATATGTGTTTTTGGGGTCTAAAAGAGTGACGCCGTTTAGCATATGCTCTTTATTAATGCGCTCCTTTAAAATTTGGGAGCACTCCGCAAGCTGAGCCTTGTTGTTAACGCCCTGCCCCTCTCTGTAGTCGGGAAGAGTAACAGCGCCAACTTTTCCTCCTGCGTTTTTAATGAGCTCTATTGCGTCGGTAAGGTAGTATTCGCCGTTTTTGTTGTTGGGGGTTATTTTGTCTAAGCTTTCCAAAAGCTCCTTTGTCTTAAAGCAATATACGGATATGTTCACCTCGCATATTCTGCGCTCCTCCTCCGTAGCGTCCTTATGCTCGACTATTTTTTTTAGCTCTCCGTTTTCATCGCGAACTATTCTTCCGTAGCCCGTAGGGTCGGGAAGAACGGAGGTTAAAAGCATGCAGGAATAATTCCCCCCGCAGGCGCTGTTTACGAGCATTTTAACGGAATCCGCAGTGATAAGCGG
>CAKSBK010000113.1 GCA_934438035.1 uncultured Christensenellaceae bacterium | reverse complement strand
ATTTTATTATCCTTAAGCTTTTTAATATCATCAAGCTCGACAAGCATTTTATCAGGCATTTTAAGATAACCGAGCTCAGTTGCGACGTTTGCGATTTTAACCATGCTCCTGCCGGAAAACGCAATTTTTCTTCCCACCTGTTTTGCCGCGTCAACAACCTGCTGCAATCTATGAATATTTGAAGAAAACGTAGCCAAAATAATTCTTCCCGAAGCATCGGGGAAATATTGCTCAAATGAATTTCCGACAGTTCTTTCGGAAACGGTATAGCCCTCTCTTTCGGCATTTGTAGAATCGCTCATAAGCGCAAGCACGCCTTTTTTACCGAGATCCGCAAATTTGTTAAGGTCGATAATCTTACCGTCAACAGGGGTATAATCCACCTTAAAGTCTCCCGTATGAACCAAAACACCCTCAGGCGTATGAATAGCAAAGCCCATTGCGTCGTCAATGCTGTGGCATACCTTTATAAATTCAACCTTAAACGGGCCCATATTTATCACCCCGCCCGGCTTTACGGTGCTTAAATTAATGCCGGTTACGCCTGCTTCTTCAAGCTTTGCCTCTATAAGCGCATTTGTAAGCCGAGAAGCAAACACGGGAACGTTGGGAAACGCCCTGAAAACATAAGGCGTTGCGCCTATATGGTCCTCATGTCCGTGAGTAATAAAAAATGCCTTTAATTTTTTTCTGTTTAATTCAAGATACGTAGTATCGGGAATAACATAATCTACTCCGGGAAGCTCTTCTCCCGGGAAGCTTAAGCCACAGTCGATAACTATTATGCTTTCGCCCCACTCGATAGCCGTCATATTCTTGCCTATCTCTCCAATTCCTCCGAGCGGGATTATGCGAAGCGTTTCATTATCGGCAGAGTCGTTTTTTGTATTTTTAGTTTTTCTCAAACTAACTCACCCTCCAATTATATTAATACAATTTATTCTATCATATATTTGCCCGCATAGTAAGCTCTTTAACCTTAATTTTACAAAAGAGTTTAACATATTCCCCACAAATTCATATTATGCCAATAAAGGAGGGCAAACAATGAAAAAGATTGTTGAGATAACCGACCTTGCAGTTAAATATCAAACTCCCACCGACGAAATAACCGCAGTTAAGCGCGTCAGCTTCGACATATATGAAAATGAATTTGTAAGCATAGTCGGCCCTTCGGGGTGCGGAAAAAGCACAATTCTTTCCTGTATAGCCGGACTTATCCCCTGTTCTTCGGGCAAAGTTTTAGTAAATGGAAACGATCCGAAAACAGACGGTTCAATAGGATATATGCTTCAAAAAGATACATTATTTGATTGGCGCAGCGCCGTAAAAAACATGTCGTTAGGACCGGAAATAACCAAAAACAGCTTTTCGGAAAAAGACATTGACCTGCTTATAGATAAATACAGCCTTACTGACTTTAAATATAAATATCCCGACGAAATCTCCGGAGGAATGCGCCAAAGAGTCGCTCTTATACGCACGCTGGCGCTTCGTCCCAAGCTTCTGCTTTTAGACGAGGCATTTTCCGGGCTCGACGCCCAAACAAGAAGAAAAGTAGGCGAGGATATACTTTCAATAATAAAAAAAGAGAAAAAAACTGCGCTGATGGTGACTCATGATATAGCCGAAAGCATTCTTTTAAGCGACAGAGTAATAGTATTGACAAACCGTCCGTCTGAGGTAAGCGCAATTTATAAAATTGACTTTAACGGACTTAACGGCTCCTTTTCAAAAAGAAATTCCCCGGTATTTTTAAAATATTACAACCTCATAGGAAAGGAGCTTAACGAGTATGAATGAAAGCCTCTCAAAGGAACGCCTTATATATCTGCGGCGGCAAAAAAGAAAGAGACTAATAATAATATTTTCACGCATTGCGCTATTGATACTGCTTATAGGCATGTGGGAGCTTTTAGCGCAGCTAAAAATAATAAATCCATTTATAACAAGCAGCCCTTCAAGAGTAGCCGCCTGTTTTTTGCGGCTTATAAAAGACGGGACGTTGTTTTTGCATCTATCGACATCGGTTTATGAAACGCTCGCCGGTTTTTTAATAGGCACTGTTTTAGGGCTGGCAATAGCCGTTATATTGTGGCTCAGCGATTATGTATGCAAGGTCTTAGAGCCGTATCTGGTAATATTAAACGCGCTTCCTAAAGTAGCTTTAGGGCCGATAATAATAGTTTGGGCAGGCGCGGGAACGGGCTCAATAATAATAATGACGCTTGCAATTTCGTTAATAGTTACTACGCTTGAAGTTCTGAACGCTTTTCTTTCGACAGACAGGCAGAAAGTGCTTCTTTTAAAAACAATGGGAGCGACAAAGCGTCAAATACTGCAAAAATGCGTTTTGCCCTCCAACCTTAAAAGTATAATAAGCTCTATGAAGGTTAATATCGGTCTTTCATGGGTAGGAGTAATAATGGGAGAATTTTTGGTCTCCAAAGCAGGGCTCGGATATCTCATAACCTACGGTTCGCAGGTATTCCAAATGGATCTTGTTATGACAAGCGTAATACTTTTGGCAATCTGCGCGACGGCTATGTATGAGCTTATAAACTTATCCGAAAAGCTGATACTTAAAAAAGTACGGCTTTAATATATTAAGCGGAAAGGAGCTACAATGAGAACAAAAAAAGTAATATGTATTTTATGCGCAATTCTTGTAACGGTGTCGTTTTTCGGGTGTAAAAAAGACGCTTCGGATATTGCGCACGTAAGCGTAAGCGAGGTTACGCATTCCGTATTTTATGCGCCTCAATATGCCGCAATAGAGCTAGGATATTTTGAAGACGAGGGAATCGAAATAGAGCTTATTAACGGAGGCGGCGCCGATAACGTAATGACCGCCGTGCTTTCGGGGCAGGTGGATATTGGCTTTGCAGGACCGGAGGCCGCAATATATGTTATAAACGAAGGAATGGAAGACAGCCCTAAAGTCTTTTGCCGGCTTACTCAAAAAGACGGATCGTTTATAATTTCAAGAGAAAAAGAAAATAACTTTGATTATTCCGAGTTTTCCGGAAAGCATATAATAGGCGGCAGAAAAGGCGGCGTACCGCTTATGACGCTTATGTATGTTTTAAAAGATCACGGAGTTTACGAAGGCGACGTAAATATGGATACGTCCGTTGATTTTAACAACATGGTTTCCGCATTCACCTCCGGAGTCGGCGATTACGTCACGGCGTTTGAGCCTACCGCTTCAATGCTGGAGCGCGAGGGAATCGGTCATATAGTAGCGTCCGTCGGAAAAGACAGCGGAGAAATTCCCTACACCGCATATTTTGCAAAACAGAGCTATATTAAAGAAAATAGAGACGTCGTTTTAGGCTTCACTCGCGCAATCTATAAAGCGCAGCAATGGATAAAAGCTACGGATAACGCGGAGATTGCCCGGGTAATAAGCCCGTATTTTGCAGACACTGATATATCGCTTCTCGAAAGCTCCGTAACCAGATATAAGCAAATAGAGGCATGGAGCGATAATCCGCTTTTAGAAGAAGAATCTTTAAACCGCCTCATGGATGTAATGGATTATTCCGGAGAGCTTAAAGCTCGCCCCGCATATGAAGATACCGTAGATACGAGTATAGCGCAGGAAGTAATGAAATAAATAAAAGGTCCGCACTTATAAGTGCGGACGCTTTAAATTCATCTTCTTTTTCCGGAAATGCTCAAAATTCTTAGGAATATGTTTATAAAGTCAAGATACAGCTGTAAAGCGGAAATAATCGCACATTTATGAAGCATATCTTCGTTCCCCTCAAAGCTGTAATAATATCTCTTAAGGTTCTGCATATCAAAAGCCGTAAGGCCCATAAAAATTGCAATCATAAGGCAATTATACAGTATCGAATTAAAGCCCATTCCGAAAAGCATACCTATAAGAGAGAAAAGCGCCATTCCCAAAAGCGCAAATATGCAGATAGCTCCGAATCTTGTAAGGTCTTTTTTGGTTATAGTCCCGTATAGCGCCATAGCTCCGAAAAGCGCTGCGGAAGCAACAAACGCATATACCACGGACGTAATGTCAAAAGCAATAAAAACAGTGCTTAACGTTAACCCGTTAACAATGGAATATATAAAGAATAAAACCGTCGCCGCTCCCGGGCTTAGCTTTCTTATCGCCAAAGACAGTACTATTACAACCGCAAATTCCGCAATCACTATAGACCAGTATCCGAAGGGCCCGCCGAAAATAAACCTGCCTATAGCAGGAACATAAAGCACCGCCATTGCGGAAGCAAAGCTTGCCAAAAGGCCTATAACCATCCACATAAAAGTTTTTGCAGTGAATTTATTAAGCGTAACCGCCTGCCTATTTTCACCTGAATCATAATAATTAAAGTCGTTCATATTCTCTCCTTATCTAATCTGACCGTTTCCGTTTATCAGATATTTATATGTTGTAAGTTCCTTTAACCCCATAGGACCTCTTGCATGGAGCTTTTGCGTGCTTATTCCAATTTCCGCCCCAAAGCCGAACTCCCCGCCGTCCGTAAACCTCGTGGAGGCGTTTACGTAAACCGCGGCGGAATCTACCATTAGCTGAAAAATCCCGGCATTGTTGTAATCGTTTGTTATTATAGCCTCCGAATGGTGCGTGCCATATTTATTAATATGCGCGCACGCTTCAAAAACGTCTTTAACTGTTTTTGCACTCAGCTTCAAAGAGAGATATTCTTTTGCATAATCTTCTTCCGTCGCTCTGCAAACGGAACATAATTCGCAGATTTTCTCGTCCGCAACCACCTCAACGCCTTTTTTTAAAAGTTCCTTATAAATATACGG
>CAKSBK010000112.1 GCA_934438035.1 uncultured Christensenellaceae bacterium | reverse complement strand
CTTATCGCCCGTTCAAAAGAAGAGGAGGTTGCCTGCGACTATATATGCTTTTCGGACGCTGATGCCGTAATAGTTGTTTGCGACGCCGGCTGCCTTGAGCGGAATTTAAACCTTGCGCTGCAAATATGCGAGGCTACGGGAAACGTAATAATATGCGTTAATTTAATAGACGAGGCGCAAAAAATGGGAATTGAGGTTGACGAAAAAAAGCTTTCAAGGTTAACCGGCTGCCCTTGCGTTAAGACGGCGGCACGCTCTAAAAAAGGGATTAAGGAGCTTGCGGAGGAAATAAACAAGATAAAAAAGGGAGAGGAAAAGCCGCCCTTAAAAATAGATTACGGACCCGAGGAGGAGAAAATAAAAAAATTGGAATCTCTTCTTTACGGCTTTAAAAACCCGAGGTGGTGCGCCGTAAAGCTTTTGGAGGGCGATTCTCATATATGCTCCGAAATATTAAAAAGGGCAAAAAACAGAGAAGAGATTGAAAGGGAAAGTAAAAAATGCGGAGCGTGCGAAATAAAAAGCGTTGAGAGAATTTACGAAAAAGCGAGGCAAATAGCGGACGCATGCATCAAAAACGAGGAAAAACCGAATAAAAAAAGGCTTATTGCGGATAGACTTTTAACGGGGCGCTTTACGGGGATTCCTCTCATGTGCCTTATGCTTGCGGCGGTGTTTTTTATTACCGTTACGCTTGCAAATTATCCCTCCGAGCTTTTGGAAAAAGGGCTTAATTTTTTGGCGGAAGAGCTAAGGGCGCTTTTGAATTTGATTCGTCTTCCGCAAATGCTGGTTTCGCTTATTATAGACGGAGTGTGCAGGGTGCTTTTCTGGGTCGTTTCCGTAATGCTTCCGCCTATGGCGATATTTTTTCCGTTGTTTACGCTGCTGGAAGACGCAGGATATCTTCCGAGAGTTGCGTTCAATATGGATACCGCGTTTAAGCGCTGCGGCGCCTGCGGCAAGCAGTCTTTAACTATGTGTATGGGCTTCGGTTGCAACGCCGTGGGAGTAACGGGCGCAAGGATAATAGATTCCAAAAGAGAGCGGCTTATTGCGATAATTACAAATTCAATGGTGCCGTGTAACGGGCGTTTTCCCATGATGATAACGCTTATAAGCCTTTTTTTGGCGGCGAGAAATTCCCTTTTAAGCGCAGTCATTCTTACGGGAATAATACTTTTAGGGGTAGCGGCAACGTTTTTTACGTCATGGGTGCTTTCAAAAACCGTGCTTAAAGGAGTGCCCTCTTCTTTCACTTTAGAGCTTCCGCCTTTCAGGCGCCCCAAAGTGGGGGAGGTTATAGTACGCTCTATATTTGACAGAACGCTTTTCGTGTTAAAAAGGGCGGCGGCGGTTGCGGCGCCCGCAGGGCTTGTTATATGGCTTCTTGCAAATATAAGCGCGGGAGGAGACACGCTTTTACATCACATAACGGGCTTTCTTGAGCCGGCAGGTAAAATAATGGGCATGGACGGGGTTATATTAACCGCCTTTATATTGGCGCTCCCCGCAAACGAGATAGTTCTTCCGCTATGCGTTATGATGTATACCGCCGGAGGAAGCCTTGTGCAAACGACCGGAGGAGAGCTTTTTTATGTGCTCAGTCAAAACGGATGGACGGCGCTTACGGCGCTCTGCGTTATAATATTCTCCCTTCTTCACTGGCCCTGCTCAACGACGCTTATGACGGTAAAAAAGGAAACGGGAAGTTTGTTTTATACCGTGCTGTGCGCAGTTGTGCCCACGCTTTTGGGCGCGGTAATATGCGTGCTTCTGCGGCTGATATTTTAAGGCGTAAAAAACCGCCCGGAAAAGCTGCCGAGCGGTTTTGCTATGCGACGTTTTTATGCGTAATGAGAAAAATATCCCAGCATAAGAAGAAGAGAGGTTAAAACGAGGTTTGCAATCTGGAATTTCCATGAGTGCTTTACCCATTTTCCGTAGCTTACGCCCGCAAGCCCGAGGCTTATTAACAAAACGGGGTTTGTCACGTAAAATACGTTTGAAAAACCGTCTCCGAAGGCGTATGCAACGACGCAAAGCTGCCTTGAAAGCCCTGCGAGGTCGGCTATAGGCGCAATTAAAGGTATAAGCAGAAACGCCTTTGCGGAGCCGGAGGGAATAAAGAAGTTCATAACGAGCGCTATTAAGTAAATAAACAGTATTACAAAAGCGGGGCTCATGTTTCCCGTTAAGCTCATGGCGCCGTT
Organism: uncultured Christensenellaceae bacterium; assembly: GCA_934438035.1. Taxonomy (GTDB): domain Bacteria; phylum Bacillota; class Clostridia; order Christensenellales; family Christensenellaceae; genus HGM11616. Next base: position 2,610 of record CAKSBK010000112.1, on the reverse strand, counting down.
AAGAAGAGTGTCTAAAATATTCGCCTCGGAAAGAATGTATTTTACGGAGCTTGCCATAAGTATCATTATTACCGCGGGAGCTATGCTTATAATTCCGTCTAAAAAGGTTTTAAGAAGCCTTTTTGCGCTCATTTTTGAAACGAGGGAGCAAACTATTCCCGCAATAAGAAACATTAAAGCGACGACGGGCATTGTAAAGTCGCGGAGAAATTCAATAAAGCCCGACAAGAATACGATTATGATTCCCGTAAGTATTATGGCTATAAAGCATATAAGCGCCTTATCCATTTTTTTATCGGGAGTAAAGTCTGCGGCGGAAAGCTTAAAGTCCGCCGTGCTTTTTTTATCAAGCCTCTTTGCGTGTATGAATAAAAATGCAAGGAGAAGAAGATATATGAGCACAAAGGAGACTATTCTTAACCATATGCCGGAGAACATCTCAAGCCCGGCAAGCTGCTGTGCAACGCCTACCGTAAAGGGATTGCAGACTCCGGCGGCAAAGCCGCAGCCTGCCGCAAGAAGGCTCATTGAAACGCCCGTGACGGCGTCCCACCCTAAAGAAACGCTTAAGGCAACGGCTATGGGAACCAGGGGAACGCATTCCTCAAACGAGCCTATAAACGAGCCCATGCACATAAAGAAAAGGGGAACTGCCGCAAGAAGAGCATAGCGCTTATTTCCGAGCGAATGGACTATTTTTTTAAGCATGTATTCCATAAGCCCGCACTTTTCAAGGCTGTTAAATACGCCGCCTATAACGAGAAGAAAGGCTATTACGGCTAAAATTGTTCCGCCGCCGTCCGCAAAAAGTACGAGCACGGGGGAGGCGAGCCATTTGAAAAAGGAAATTCCGCCGGGAGCCTCTTTAAACGTTCCCGGGACTATTATCTCCTGTCCGTTTTCCACGGTTCGAGAAAAGCTGCCGCCCGGGACGACGAACGTTAAAACATACGTGCCTATCATGAGAATAAACAGTATAAGTATTGCGGTTATAAAGGATTTTGCGCTTATATTAAGCCCCTTTTTCTGCTCTTTTTGCATAATGCACCTCGGTTAATGTAATATGCCGTTATTATACCGCTGTTTATGGGATTTGGCAAATTGCGTCAATATTTTATCTCGCCGTTAAATACAAGCTTTGCGTCTCCGAGGAGCGTTACCTTTTCGTCGGTATAGTTTACGGTCAAGTCTCCGCCCTTAACTTTTACGGTAATATCGGTTCCCTTTTTAAGTAAACCGTTTTCGCAGGCGGCTATCGCGGCGGCGCAGGCGCCCGTGCCGCAGGCGTAGGTTTCGCCGTTTCCTCTTTCGTATACTCTCATCTTAAGCGTGGTTTTATCTACAACTCTTACAAATTCGGTGTTTATACGCTCGGGGAAAATATCCGCATTTTCGAAAAAGGGACCTATTTTTTCAATATCCACCTCGTCTACTCTCGGTACAAAAACCACGCAATGCGGGTTTCCTATTCCCACGCAGGTTATGTTATACGTATTTCCAGCAATGCTTACGGGGCGGTCTAAAATCTTTTCGCCGGGGAGGTTTACGGGCAGCTTTTCGGGTAAAAAATACGCTTTTCCCATATTGACCTCTGCGAGAGTGACCTCTCCTCCGCCGGTGTAAACGGCGATTTCCTTGACGCCGGAGGCGGTCTCGACGGATATAACGTCCTTTTTTGCTATGCCGTTGTCGTAAAGATATTTTGCGGCGCTTCTTATGCAGTTGCCCGCCATTTTACCTTCGCTGCCGTCGCTGTTGAAAATGCGCATCTTTGCGTCCGCAACGTCCGAATTTTCTATAAGCACTATTCCGTAGCCGCCTATTCCCTTATGCCTGTCGCATAAAGAAATGCATAAGGATTCGGGGCACGTTACCTTGCCGTCGAAATTCTCTATAAATATATAGTCGTCGCCCGTAGCCTGCATTTTTGAAAAGCGCAGAGTCTGCCTTTGCGTACGCATACGGTTTATATCGACAAGCTCGGTGTTTTCCTCGTTGAAGCGGCTTGCTATCGTGTCGGCAAGGGCGTTTGCCGTGTCAAGCGAGGTAAGGCAGGGAATGCCTAAATTGAGCGCCTTTCTGTGAAGCGCTATGTAGTCGTCAAGCGTTTCGTCCATAAGCGCGCCGGTGTAGACTATATAATCAATTTTTCCGCTCTCTAAAAGCTTAAAGGCGTTATCGCTCTGCTTTATCCCGAGAACGTCCGTGACGTCAATTCCAAGCCTTCTTATTGTGTCCGCCGTCTCGGGAGTGGCGTAAATATCGTGCTTTAGGTCGTGAAGCTTTTTAGCTAAAGAGACGATCTCGCTTTGGTCGTGAGTGTCTACGGATATTAAAGCGCCTACGCGCCCCTCGGAGGTGTTTTTGATTTTCATTCCCGCGGAGGTAAAGCCTTTAAAAACAGCCTCCTCAAGCGTCTTTCCTATGCCCAGAACCTCGCCTGTGGATTTCATTTCCGGCCCCAAATACGAGTTTGCGTCCGTGAGCTTTTCAAATGAGAAGACCGGAACCTTTACGGCGAAATACGGCGGGGTTTTATAAAGACCCGTTCCGTAGCCGAGAGTATTTAGGCTTGCGCCCGTCATTACCTTTGAAGCGAGGTCTACCATG
>CAKSBK010000111.1 GCA_934438035.1 uncultured Christensenellaceae bacterium | reverse complement strand
AGCCGTGAAAAACCGAGCAGAGCGATAGTTTTTCACGTGTGAGCGCTGACGTGCTTTTTTTCGGAAGAGGAGGGGCAGTCCGTAAAACCAAGCCGTGATTTTCTTTTTTGAAAATTGCGGCGGGTTAAGAGGACTTGCCCCGACGAAAAGAAGCTCACCCCCCGTTTCCCGCAAGCAAAGGTTTTGAGCGTTTGCGTTTTGAGCAAAGCGAAAAACGCTTAACCGAAAAAAGTTGGTAGTGCAGCCGCAGCGTTGCGAGGGCGTTTACAACCGAGCAGCGTAGGCAAACGGGACTTTTTTCGGAAGAGGAGGCGTAATGCCGTATAAAAGCACTTCCGCTTCAGCGGGAGTGCGTAAGAACGGCATTTACGCCGACGCGCGCATGCTCCCCATAAATATCGGCATCATTTCCTCCGCATATTTGCTGAGCGAGTACTCTCCCGAGCAAATGCACCAGTCATATATCAAGGCGCGTTCGCATAACGCGTAAACCTTAACTATTTCGCTTACCGTCTTTTTATCCGTAAGCTCTCCTTTTTTCTGCCCTTCGCTTATAACCTTCCTCAAAAGCTTATAGTAAACTCTGTTTCTGTCTAAAAGGTGAACCTCGCCCTTCGTTACTAGCTGAGAAGAATAAAGCCTCGCCAAAAGCTCAATTGAAATACTGTTTTCTATCATCTTAAACAGCTCTTTATTTAAAAACATAAGCTTTGTAAAAGCGTCCGTATCGTCCGATAGACAGGGAATAAGCTCTTCATACTTCTCGTCGAAAAGCAAAGACAGTGTGCTTAAAAGCTCGTCTTTCCCCTCAAAATAATGATAAAAGCTTCCCTTGGAGGTTCCCGATTCAAAAATAATCTCTTCGACAGTTGTGTTTTCATAGCCTTGTTCATAAAAAAGCCTCCACGCCGCAGACACTATCTTTCCTTTTGTGTTTCTGTTGTTCTTTTTAGCCATTTCGCACCTCCGTATTTAATTATACACAATCATATTTGCCTTAACAAATCATATTTTATTTATGAGGTGATTTTTTGCTTATCGAACTTTTAAACGTCGTTCTTGCCGCAGCATTGTTTTTTTGCGGCGTGCTTTTAAGCATAAGAGCGGGTTTCCCGCAGATTTTTAAATTCAGCTCAGCTTTTAAGCGCATGTTTGATTTTAAAAGCGGCGGCGCAAGAAGCGGCTTCAGCCCTTTTCAGGCAATGACAACGGCACTTTCTTCCTGCGTAGGCACGGGAAACATTGCCGGAGTTGCCCTTGCAATCTCCTCCGGCGGACCGGGAGCGGTTTTTTGGATGTGGTTTTCCGCATTTTTCGGCATGGCGACAAAATACTGCGAGATTTTTTTAAGCGTATTATATCAAAAGCGTACTAAAGGAAAAGAGCCTTGCGGCGGACCCATGTATTATATTTCTAAATGCTCTTCTAAATTCGGCGCGCCCCTGTCCCGTGCGTTCTGCGTCTTCGGCGCCTTGGCGGCGTTGGGAATCGGCTGTCTAACGCAGGTAAACACCATTTCTCAGGCAGCATATATTTTTGTAAGCGACTTATTTGAAACGGGCGGAGAATACAGAACCGAAATATTTATAATTTGCGGAGCGATATGTTCCCTTTTAAGCGCCGTAGTTATAATAGGAAAAGAAAAGCGCATAGGCAAAATTTCGCAAGCTCTCGTTCCTTTCATGAGCGTAAGCTATATTGTTTTTTCTCTTATAATAATAGCGCTAAACGCCGGCGCACTTCCCTTAGCGTTTAAAAGCATATTTTCGGGCGCCTTTTCTTTAAAAGCCGCCGCAGGCGCAGGACTCGGAATAGGTTTAAAGCAGGCGATTCTAAACGGCGTTTCACGGGGAGTGTTTTCTAACGAGGCGGGACTCGGCTCTTCTCCCATAGCTCACGGCAGCGCAAACGCAAAAAGCCCGCAGGACGAGAGCCTTCTCGGAATCTGCGAGGTCTTTTTGGATACTATTGTAATATGCAGCTTAACGGCCCTTTTAATACTTTGCTCGGGAGTAAACCTATACGGCAAAAACGAGGGCTTTTCACTAACCTTAGCGGCGTTCTGCTCTGTTTTCGGCAATCGCGTTGCGAACATAATTCTGTTTATAAGCATAGTTCTCTTTGCGATGTCAACGGTGTTCGGCTGGTCTTTTTACGGTAAAAAATGCGTGCTTTATCTCTTAGGAGAAAAAAGCGTTTTTCCTTACGGCATAATATACTGTTGTTTCGCGTTTTTGGGAGCCGTTTTCCCCTTAAAGGCGGTTTGGAGCTTTTCAGAGGCGGCAAATGCGCTTATGGCTATTCCCAACCTCATATCGCTTATTGTTTTAAGCCCGCAAATTAAAAAACACGCCCGTTTAAGAGCGTGAATTTATCATTTTTCAGCCTTTAAGCCCGCGCGACTGTCTGTCCATGTCTTCAACGACTATGTCATATATTTCTCCCAGACCGGAGCAATATTCCAGCACTTTCCAGGGCTCGTTTGTGTGAAAGTGTATTTTTATAAGCTCGTCGTCGCCAACCGCAAGCAGGCAGTCCCCTTTAAAGTTCTTTGTAAAATACTCGCTTATCTCGTTTTCGTCAAGGTTTTTGCCCTCTATAAGCAGCTGTGTATCATATTTAAATTCAAGCATTTTCGTCTCCCTTACTCTCTTTTTTCAAACGGTTAAATTCCTTTGCGGTAAAGCTCTTTCCGTTGTCGTCAACTATGCGTATGCCCTCTATCTGCGACCTTAAATTCCCTAAAAATTCATCCGCATATTCTCTTCTCAATGCCGCCTGCTCAATATTTTCTTCGTCCGTCAAGCCCTGCGTCTTTTTCTTCTTTGCAAGCTCGTTTATTCGAGCGATTTTCTCTTCCGTCATTTTTTTGTCCCCCTTGCAGATCTATTTAAATATTATATACCACATATGCCGCCGGTCAACACTTCTTTTATTTTGCTTACCGCTTTTTCCGCGCTTCCCTTTAAAAGAGAAGAATAGCTTATAACCGCAATATGCTCCTCCGTGTTTTTATGCGAATAGCTTGATAAAAACCTCAGCTTTACGCCTCTTTTTAAAAGCTCGCCGGATATATAATCGTCTTTTTTATCCGTATTAAGGCGCAGAAGAAAGTGCTGCCCCGCTCCGTTTTCAATAACCTCGCAGTCTATTCCGCTATTTGAAATTTCATACAGCATTTCCGACCTTACCGCCCTTGAGCTCGCCTTTACTCTGTTTATATGCTTTTCAAAATAGCCCTGCTTTATAAATGCGGCAAGCGTATACTGCTCAAACGTCGGAACGGCGCAGCTGTAAAACCCCAGCTTTTTTTCATATATTCTCATAAGCCTTGAGGGAAGTATCATATAGCTTATTCTGAGCGTAGGCGAAAGACTTTTTGAAAATGTATTAATATATATTACTCCTTCGCCGCCCGCCATGCTCCAAATAGTCTCAACGGGCATTCCCTTAAGCCTAAACTCGCTGTCGTATTCGTCTTCTATAATATACGCTCCTCTGCTTATTCTTTTTATAAGCTCATATCTTCTCGCCGCCGTCATAACCGTCCCCGTAGGAAAATGATTTGATGGCGAAACGTGTATAACGTCCGCAAAAATCCCTGCGGCGTCCGCTCCCTCCCCGTCAACGTCCATATATACCGTTTTAACGCCGTTAGCGGCATAAATTCTTTCAATTACGGAATATCCCGGATCCTCCACGGCAAAGACCTTGTCTCTTCCGAAAAGCTGCACCGTAAGATTATAAAGGTGTTCCGTTCCCGCACCGATTATTATATTCTCCGGGTTTACATCCATGCCCCTCGTCTTTAAAAGATGCTCGCTTATCGCCTCTCTTAGCTCGTATGCGCCCGCAAAATCCACAGGCACAAGAGCGTCCGGCCTGTTAAGCGTTTCCCGCATAAGCCTCGCCCAAACCGAAAAAGGAAACGACCCCGGGTTAACTCCCCCCGTTAGGTCAAAAAGAATTTCCCTCTTTTTTTCCCTCCTCGGGCTCTGCGGTTTCTTTTCCTTTACCGCCGTCTGCATAGGCGAAAGCTTGGAAACATAGTAGCCGCTTCTCTCTTTTGAGCGTATATATCCCTCGCAAATAAGCTGGTCATAAGCCGCCTCAACCGTAACCACGCTTACCCCCGCCCTTCTCGCAAGCTCTCTTTTGGAGGGAAGCTTTTCCCCCGGCTTTAATATTCCCTCGGTTATATCCTTTTTTACGCTGCGGTAAAGCGTTTCGTATTTGCTTTTTTTCTTTTCTTCATTTTTCAATTCAAAGCTTCCCCTTGCAACTGGTATTATAAAATATATTTAAATTGGTTATTTTTATATATCCAATCACATTATATTATAGGAGGCAATTATGAAAAAAGAAAAATTAAAGGCTCTGATAATTGCGGCGGTGCTTGCCGCATTAACCTGCGTTGCAACCATAATAATACAAATACCCTCTCCCATGAACGGATATGTTAACCTCGGCGACGCAATAGTGCTTTACTGTGCTTTTTGCCTTTCTCCGCTTTATGCGGCGGCGGCAGCGGGAATAGGCAGTGCGCTTGCGGATATTATAACGGGCTATGCATATTACGCTCCCGGCACGTTCGTAATAAAGGCGGCTATGGCGCTCGTTGCGGCTGTTATATTTAATAAAATGAAAGAAAAGCACGAGTTTTCTGGGCTTATCGCCGGCTCCCTTGCGGCTGAGGCAATAATGGTAACGGGATATTTCGGCTATGCCTGCCTGCTTTTGGGAAAAGGCCTTGCGGCGGCGGCTTCCATACCAGGAAACCTCTTTCAGGCGGCAGTGGGAATAGTTGCCGCAATAGCGGTCTACAAGGC
>CAKSBK010000110.1 GCA_934438035.1 uncultured Christensenellaceae bacterium | reverse complement strand
GAATTACGGCTTTACGCCCGATATAGTTACAACGGCTAAGGGTCTTTGCGGGGGCTTGCCTTTAGGAGCTACGATGTTTTTTGAAAAGACGCAGTATACGCTTACAAAGGGAAGCCACGGCTCTACGTTCGGAGGAAACCCCGTCTGCTGCGCGGGAGCGCTTTCCAACTTAAAGAGAATTGACGAAAAGCTTTTAAAAGAGGTTAGAGAGAAGTCAAAATATATTTTTGACACGCTTTCAAAGGCGGAAGGTGTTTCGGACGTATCCGGCATAGGGCTTATGATAGGTCTTTCGGTTAAAAAACCGGCGGCGGAGGTCGTTTCGGAATGCATGAAAAGAGGAGTGCTTGTTATAACGGCGCATGAAAAGGTGAGACTGCTTCCCGCATTAAATATTCCGTTTCCTCTTTTAAAACGTGCATGCGAGGTTATTTGCGAGGCTTGTAAATAAAAGTAATATTTGTAAATAATAAGAAAACCGCTCTACATATTAATATATGGAGCGGTTTTAAATTGTTCGTTAAATGGATAATAAAAAACTATCAAAAAATTAATTAATAGAATTTTACAATATAATTGAGCGGTGGTAAACTATAACCAATGAGAAGAACAAACGCTTAAAAGACGGCGGTAAAACATTACAGAGCGATACTGCAATATGCAAACCTTCTGAATATACAAAATTATTAAATACAAAAATATTTCTGTAATGTTTGCCGTTGTCTTGGGCTTCTCTATCATAATTTTGTCATTTCGTCGGTCTGTATTCTTTTGCAAATTGAATGAATCGAACAGCGCTGTTATGCAGATACTTATTAATGTCCCATATCAAATCCACGGAAATGGGTATCTGCGGCTCTAAGGGTATGCCTATGAGGTCGTCTGAAAGCTCTGCAACTTCTTTAATTACAAAACCCGTTGCATACTGGTGGGTTATGTATTGCTGAATTGTGTAAAGCTGGTCTGTTCTTAAAAGCGCTTTGGGGGTTATTTGAAGCTCCTTAAAGCTGCGCTCCAAAAGCTGGTTTTGATATGAACCGGTTTTCATGAGTATAAGGGGCTCGTCCGCAACCTCTTTTAAGCTTACGGATTCTCTTCCCGCAAGAGGATGGTTTTTTGAAACGCAGTAAACAAGCTGGGTGTTTAAAAGCGGAAGCGAGCAGAAGCGCTTTTGCTGAGAGTTGTCGTAAATTACTATTGCGAGGTCTAAAAGGTTTTGCTCAAGCATTTCGAGCGTTTTAACGGAGCCCTGCTCCTGAATTTCAAATTCCACGTCGTCGAAAAGCGAATGGAACTTTGAAAACATGTCGGGAAAAAGAAACGTGCCAATCATAGGCGGTACGCCTATTTTAAGACGTTTGTTTAAATCTCCGAAATTGCGCATTTTGTCTTCAAGCTCCATAGCTTGGTCAATAATGCTGCCGATATGAGAATAAAAATATTTGCCTTCCTCCGTAAGAATCATCTTCTTGTTGTAACGGGTAAAAAGGTTAACGTTAAATTCCTCCTCCAGCTCTTTTATGGCGTTAGAGATGGTGGGCTGGGAAACGTGGATTGCGTTTGCTGCGGCAGTAACGCCCTGGTGGTCGCATACTTCACGGAAATATATCAGCTGTGTTATGGTCATCTTCCTGCTCCTCATGGTAGTTTTTGACATAAGCGGCTTTTTTAAGCATAACGTCATAGGTAAATTCTATCATATTTGATAATTAAAAGCAATGGACTAACTTAAAAACAGGAGAAAAATTATGGATTACAATGCCGAGTCAAAAAAACTTCATGAAGCTTTAAGAGGAAAATTTGAGGTGGTATCGAGAGTGCCGCTTCACGGCAAGGAGGATCTTGCGCTTGCATATACTCCCGGAGTTGCGGAACCCTGTTTGGAAATAAAGGAAAATGTTGAAAAGAGCTACGAGCTTACGAGAAGACACAATTTATGCCTGGTTATAAGCGACGGCACCGCCGTTTTGGGCTTGGGCGACATAGGCCCTGAAGCAAGCCTGCCCGTTATGGAGGGAAAAAGCGTACTTTTTAAAGCGTTCGGAGACGTCGACGCAATTCCCATGTGTATAAAATCAAAAAATGTCGACGATATAGTAAATACGGTATATTTAATATCCGGTTCGTTTGCGGGCGTAAATCTTGAAGATATCTCTGCGCCGAGATGTTTTGAAATAGAAAGAAAATTAAAGGAAAAGTGCGACATACCCATTTTCCATGACGACCAGCACGGCACTGCCGTTGTTACTCTTGCGGCGCTTTATAACGCGCTTAAGGTGACGGGAAAAAAGATGGAGGATATAAAGGTGGTTATCAACGGAGCGGGGGCTGCTGCCATAGCGATTGCAAAGCTTCTTTTGGCGGCGGGCGCAGGAGACGTAACCTTATGCGACAGAACGGGAATTATTTACAAGGGCAGGGAGAACCTTAACTGGATAAAAGAAGAGGTTTCAAAGCTAACGAATAAAGAGCATAAAAAAGGAAAGCTTAAGGACGCAGCGGCGGGCGCCGACGTGCTTATAGGCGTTTCTGCGCCGAAGAGCTTTACGCCGGAAATGATTTCCTCAATGAATAAAGACGCAATAGTATTTGCCTGCGCAAACCCCACGCCGGAGATTTTCCCCGACGAAGCGAAAAAGGCGGGCGCAAGAATCGTTTCGACGGGAAGAAGCGATTTTCCCAACCAGGTAAATAACGTGCTTGCCTTCCCCGGAATTTTCAGAGGCGCGTTTGACGTAAGGGCAAGAGATATAAACGACGAGATGAACATGGCTGCGGCGCGCGCCATAGCCTCTCTTGTTTCGGAGGAAGAATTGGGTGAGGATTATATTATTCCCAAGCCGTTTGACGAGAGAGTGAAGGACGCCGTTTCCGGGGCGGTAGCCGAGGCGGCAAGAAAAACAGGTGTTGCGAGAATTTAACTCTTATATTATTATACTTCCCGCTCTCCCTTAACCGGGAGGGCTTTTTTATGCTTTATAGTTATAAAAAGGAGTGTTATAATAATAAAAAAGGATATATGCGGAGGAGAATATGGTAAATAAAAGAATGTATGAGTTGGGCTCAAAAAGTTCTTCCATAAGGGAGCTTTTTGAATATGCGAAAATGAGGGCAAAGGAAATCGGCGGCGAAAATGTGTATGATTTCAGCATAGGAAACCCCTCCGTGCCCACGCCGGATTCGGTAAACAGGGCGATAGCCGAGGCGCTTTGTGACCCTGCGGTGCACGGATATACCTCTGCTCAGGGCGATGAAAATTGCAGAAACGCAGTTGCAGAGAACCTTAATAAAAGATATAAAACGAATTATTCGGCTGCGGATATTTTTATGACCTGCGGAGCGGCGGCCTCTTTAACGATTACCTTTAACGCCCTTACACAGAGCAATACGGACGAATTTATAGCGATAGCGCCTTATTTTCCGGAATATGCGGTTTTTGTAGAGGGCGCGGGTGCGACGTTTAAGGTGTTAAAACCGGATTACGAGAATTTCCAAATCGATTTTGAAGAGCTCGAAAAGCTTATAGGCAAAAATACAAAGGGAATAATAGTTAATTCTCCAAACAATCCGTCGGGCGCTGTTTATGAAAGAAAATCTTTAGTTCGCCTTGCGGAGCTTTTGGAGAAAAAAGAGAAGGAATATTCGCACCCCATATTTATAATATGCGACGAGCCGTATAGGGAAATTGTATATTCGGGAAGCGAGGTTTCGCATATACCTTCGATATATAAAAATACGATATTGTGCTATTCTTACAGCAAGGCGCTTTCTCTTCCGGGAGAGAGAATCGGCTATATCCTCGTTCCCCCCGCCGTGCAGGAAAATAAAGCCGTTTACGCGGCGGTTGCAGGTGCCGCAAGGTCTTTGGGGTATGTATGCGCGCCCTCGGTTTTCCAGCGTATGCTCGTAAAATGTGCGGATGAGGTTTCGGATATTTCGGTTTATGAGAAAAACAGGGATATACTTTATAACGGCTTAAAGGAGGCGGGAATAACCTGCGTTCACCCGGACGGCGCTTTTTATCTGTTCTTAAAATCGCCCGTTCCCGACGACCGAGCATTTTCAAAAAAAGCCATGGAATATGATATAATGCTCGTTCCCGGAACGGATTTCGGCTGCCCGGGATATTTAAGAGCGTCATACTGCGTGGATGCGGAGATGATAAAGCGCTCTTTGCCGGCGTTTAATAGGCTGATGGAGAATTACAGATAGATATTGCGGCAAAAAGACGGCGTATAAGCCGTCTTTTTTATTGCATGCCTATTAGGGCAGAGGGACGTTATAATAAATAAACGGAGCAATTTTCTAAATGCTTTAGCATATAGAAAATGAAACGGTATGTGCGATATAGTATTTATTTCGAAAGCAGCTTTTGAGAGTCGACGGCTATATTATCGGTTTTCTTTTTAAAGTACTTTGCGTTTTTTCCCATTTCGCTTGATTTTACGTTATCTAAAAGCATAAGCTCGATATAGCTTAATATGGAGCGCTTTAAAATAGAATCTTCTATGGGGCAGAGAAGCTCTATTCTTTTATCAAGGCTGCGCTTCATTATATCCGAAGAGGATATATAAACCTTTGCGCTTTCGTTAATGCCGAAAACGTAAATTCTTGAATGCTCAAGAAATCTGCCGACTATGCTTTTAACGGTTATGTTTTCGGTAAGTCCTTTGATATTAGGGATAAGCGTGCAGACTGAACGTATTAAGAGAGTTATTTTTACACCCGCCTGAGCGGCAAAAACAAGAGAGCGTATTGTTTTTTCGTCCGTAAGGGCGTTGGCTTTAAAAACTATGCGCCCCTCGGCGCCTTTTTTTGCTTGCTCGTTAATATTCTTTAAAATCTCTTCTCTTAAACCGAAAGGG
>CAKSBK010000109.1 GCA_934438035.1 uncultured Christensenellaceae bacterium | reverse complement strand
GGCATTCGGCAAAGGATTCCGCAATGCAGAGTATTGCGGGCGGCGCAGTGGCGGTAGTGCAGGACGGACTTTACGGAGCGACCGAGGGCATCGGCGGATTCTTCTCCAGACTATTTGCTTCTTCGGATATAGATAAGGAGAATATCGAACTAAAAGAACAGGTTTCGCTTCTTAAGTCTCAGCTTAAAGATTATAAGGAAATGGAAAGCGAAAATGCCCGTTTAAGGGAGCTTTTAAATGTTAAAGACGTTTTGGGAGATTATCCTTACGTTACGGCGAGAGTAATAGCGAGCTCTCCCGGAAGCTGGCTTTCGGAATTTATAATTAACGTCGGTGCGGAAGACGGAATCGAAAAGGATATGATAGTTTTGACGGAGGACGGAATAATGGGGAAGGTTTCCTCCGTCAGCGACACATATTCAAGAGTAATAACGCTTATGAATTCTTCGGGAGGAATCCCTTGCCTTGTTGAGCGCTCAAGAGAAACCGGCGTTGTTAAGGTGGGCAAGGACGACGACGGAAACACCCTTCTTATGATAGATTATATGAATGAGAGTGCGGACGTCGTTCCGGGAGACGTTATCGTTACCTCGGGCTCAGGCGGAGTTTACCCCAAGGGGCTTACTATAGGCACGGTTTTAGAGGTGGGTATGGCGGCGTCAAAGAGAATGGTTGTTGTTAACAGCGAGGTTGATTTTAACCACGTTGAAGAGGTTACGGTTATAACAAAGCTTTTTGAAGAGGTATCCGAGTGAGAACACTTGTATTTATAAATTCCTCTGTTTTGGGAGGGCTTATAACCTTTGGTATATTTCCAAACGCTCCCGTTTTCGGGCTGGAGCCGGACCTTGTTTTGATATTTTCTTTATGCTGCGTGCTTCTTGACGAAACGCCCGTTCCCGTTATATATACCTCTGTAATTACGGTATTTGCGGATCTGTTTTATACAGGAGGAGTCGGCACTTACACTGTGCCGTATGTTGCGGTATTGCTTGCGGCTATGTGGATTTTTAAAGGCAGACAGAAAGATAGACTGATAGTTCCGTCTGCGGTATGCGCGGCTGCTTTTCTTATAAAAGAGCTTTTAAGCGCATTTACGGTGTTTTTGGGAGGCAGAACGTTTGACTTTTTTTCGGTATTAGTTTCAAGAACGCTTTTGGAAACGCTTATTAATTCGGTGCTCATGCTGGGAATTTATCAGATATATTATATTATATTCGAAAAGAGAAGCGTAAAAATAAACAGAATGAATTCATATGTTGAAAAGCCGCGCTACGAGGGAGCGAAGGGTTCGATATATAAAAGGAGCGGCAAATAATGTTTGAAAAGTTTAAAAACAGATATTTAGCGGCTGTTATTGCCATTGCTACGGCGTTTGTAGCGCTTTTGGGGTATTATCTTCATTTTATGTCCGTTGCGAGCGCGGAGAATGCGGATTCGCAGGACGGAACAATTCCCGTAACCGAACAGAAAACGGGAAAAATAGAGGTTACGGGGCAGAGAGGATCTATCCTTGATGTAAACGGAACGACGCTCGCTTATAATGATCAGAGCTACAATATTCAGTTTACGTTTGACGTTTCCGCTTCCGCTTCAAGCGACAAAGCCCATTACACCGATATTTTTAAAAATACTATCGATATAATAGAAAAAAACGGGGGAGAGCTTTTAACAAAGTTTTTTATCGTTAAAGACGAAAACGCAAATTATACATACAATACGGAGGGCCTTTCCGAGGAGAATGCTCAAAAGAGAATTTCCAATTGGATAAAAAACATGAGCATTGATACTACGACAAAAAAGGACCTTTCTGCGGAGGAAATATACTATCAGCTGCGCTCAAGATACCGTATTGCGGAGGACATGGAATATGATGAGGCTGCGAAAATACTTTCTATTTGGCAGGAGGTTCAGTTAGGGCTTTATCAGTCTTATGTTCCCATAACAATTGCCGAAAACGTTAATTACGATACTGTTATAGCAATTGAAACGAGAGCGGACGAGCTTGTTGGAATGAGCGTAAGCGAATCAAGCTCAAGAATTTATCCTTACGGACAGACGGCTTGCCACATAATCGGCTACGAGGGCAAGATTACTGCTGAAGACGATACGGATACGCTTGCAAAGAACGGATATAATATAGATACGGATAATGTCGGAAAAACGGGAATAGAAGCCACTATGGAAAAATATTTAACCGCTTGTTCCGATGATAAAAAGGGATATATAGAAGTTAACCTCGACAACGCAAACAAGGTGATTTCACAAAATTCCTACACTGCTCCCAAGGGGGGAGATAACGTTGTTTTAACGATTGACCTTAAAATGCAGCAGGTGCTGGAAGAGGCGCTTAAGAAGAATATTGCGGCGGTAAATGAAAAGCAGCAGGCGCTTTACAATGCCAATGTGGAAAAATACGACAACCTTGCTTCAACGAGAACGGATAAAAAGATAAATTTCTGTGAATCCGGCGCCGCGATAGTCATGGAGGTTAAAACGGGAAGAGTTTTAGCTATGGCAAGCTACCCGGGGTATGACCTTAACCAGTTTGTAGGCGGAATAAGCGACGAGAATTATCAGGCGCTTTTGGACGCACCCGGCGCTCCGCTGTTTAATAACGCGGTTTCCTCGGCGTCCGTTCCCGGCTCTATATATAAGGTTATAACGGGCGTTGCAGGTCTTGAAGAGGGCGTAATTACGTTAGGAGAGGTTATTAACGACGAGGGCGAATACGATAAATACGTAACATACGGAAAAGCTCCCGCATGCTCGGTTTTTGACGTGTCTAAGCATTCTAACCAGACGATTGTCGAGGCGATTAAAAACAGCTGCAACTACTATTTCTATACCGTTGCGGACAGACTCGGAATAACGAAGATAAACGAATGGGCGGATAAATTCGGCGTTACCGAGAAAACAGGCATAGAGCTTACCGGAGAGGCGGCGGGAAGAGTCGGTTCGCAGAAAACGCTTTACGACAACACTAAAAGCGTAAGCGAGCAGATTTCATATCTTCCCAAGCTCGTTTATAAGCAGATTAAAAATTATCTTAAGAAAGTCGGAGAGGACAGAAACGTAACGTACTCAGACGCACAGCTTTCGGAAACTGCGGACAGGATTATACGTCTTGCAGGTTCTAACGGTGCGGAGGGATATTCAAAATACGGTCCCGAAATAAGAGAAATTCTGTCGGACGTGCTTGACATTCCCACTAATATATCTATAAACAAGAGCTGGTCTTCTGAAATAAATATAATGCTTACTCAGCTTGTTTGGAACCCGACGGATACTATTACGCAGGGAATCGGCGTTACGCCGACGCAGATAACTCCTATAGAAGCCGTCAGATACGCTGCGGCAATAGCCAACGGAGGAAAGATATTGACTCCGCATATTGTAGACAGCGTTGTTGACAGCAGCGGGAATTTGGTTTACGAAACCGGTACGGACGTGGTCAGAGATTTAGACGTAAATCAATCGTATTTAAATGCCATAATGAAAGGCATGAATGAGGTTGTTTCATATTATGACGGAAGAGCAAACGGAACGGCTTACGACAGCTTTAAGGACTTTAAATATGCCGGTCAGATTTGCGGTAAAACGGGAACGGGCAAGGTTTCGGATATTGACCTTGAAAATAACGGATGGTTCTTGTGTCTTGCGCCGTATAATAACGGAGAGCCGGAAATTGCGATAGTGGTTTTCTTAGATCACGGCTATTCGGGTTCTTCCGCAACGCCTACCGCAAAGGAATTTCTGCAATATTGGTTTGACTTAAAAAACGAGACGTCGACTCCGAGCACGCCTCAGGAGGGAACGTTAATAAATTAAAAATTAAAGCGCGTTATACGCGCTTTTAAAATGCTTAAATTTCATATATTGCAAAAACGGCTTGCGTTACTTTCCGCTGTAAACGAGCTTTTTTCGTTTGATAAAAGCTCTGCCGCATTTGCAGCTTCATATTACGTGAATAGAAGCAAAGCCTATTTTTTCTGCTCGGGTTAAAAGTACGACCGGCTTATATAATATAAACCTCATGAAAGCATATTTATAATAAAGAGGATAGAGGAGAAACTATGGTTATTAATTATATCACGGCATAACAAAGATGCGTTTGATATAATAACAGGCAAATGATATAATGAAACCATAAAAATAAAAAAGCAAAGGATTAAAATTATGTTAGGAAATTTTTCTTATTGCAACCCGACAAAGCTTTATTTCGGAGAAGATTCGCTTAAATTTTTAAACGACGAGCTGCCTAAATACGGAAAAAACGTCGTGCTTGTTTACGGAGGAGGCTCCATAAAGAAAAACGGAATTTACGACGAGGTAATTAAAATATTAAAAGAAAACGGAAAGAACGTTGCGGAAATAAGCGGAGTTATGCCTAATCCTACTCTTTTTAAGCTTAGAGAGGGAGTAAAAATCGCAAGGGAACACAAGGCTGATTTGCTCCTTGCGGTTGGAGGAGGCTCTGTTTGCGATTATACAAAAGCCGTTTCGGTTTCGGTTAATTGCGATGAGGATCCGTGGGAAAAGTATTTTGTGCGCTTTGAGGAGCCGGATTGCGAAACTATTCCCATAGGCTGCGTGCTTACAATGGCGGGAACGGGCTCGGAAATGAATGCCGGCAGCGTTATTACAAACTCAGAAACTCATGAGAAGGTAGGACATGTGTTTGCGGACGAAAAAATAATGCCCCGTTTTACAATTCTTAACCCCGCTTATACTCTCACGCTTCCGAGATATCAGGTGATTGCCGGAATTTACGACATCTTTAGCCATATATGCGAGCAGTATTTTTCCGGAGAGGACGACAACACTTCCGACTATATAAGCGAGGGGCTTATGCGTTCCGTTATTC
>CAKSBK010000108.1 GCA_934438035.1 uncultured Christensenellaceae bacterium | reverse complement strand
GACATTATGAGCGCTTTATAGACGAAAATTTAAACAAATATTCCAACCTTACCACGGGCAGAGTATATTGGAATGTTTTAAATAAGGAAAGAAGAGGAGAATATTTGGGCGAAACCGTCCAGGTTATTCCTCATATTACAAATGAGATAAAGGAATTTATATACAGCGTAGGCAAAAACTCAAATGCTGACGTAGTAATTACCGAAATAGGCGGAACCACCGGCGATATAGAAAGCCAGCCTTTTTTAGAGGCTATAAGGCAGGTCGGTCTGGAAGTGGGAAAGGAAAACTCCTTATATATTCACGTTACTCTTGTTCCCTTCCTTTCGGGAAGCGACGAGCATAAGTCAAAGCCCACTCAGCATTCCGTAAAAGAGCTTCAGGGAATGGGAATAACTCCCGATATTATAGTTTTGCGCTGCGACGAGCCCTTGGAGGAGTCCATATTCAGAAAGATTTCTCTTTTCTGCAACGTTAAGCAGGATTGCGTAATTCAAAATATGACTATACCCGTTTTATATGAAGCGCCGATAATGCTTGAAAAAAGCAATTTTTCAAATATAGTTTGCAGGGAACTCGGAATAAACGCCGGCGAGCCAGATCTATCCGATTGGAACGAAATGCTCATGAAAATAAAAAACAGAAATAAGAACGTTACCGTCGGAATAGTGGGAAAATACGTTCAGCTTCACGACGCATATCTTTCCGTTGCCGAAGCCTTAAGACACGCGGGTTACGTTTACGGCGCAAGAGTGCAGATAGAGTGGATTGATTCCGAAACGGTAAATGATGACAACGTATCGGAAATTCTCGGCGCATGCGACGGAATAGTTGTTCCCGGCGGGTTCGGAAACAGAGGCATAGAGGGAAAAATCGCTACAGCTAAATATTGCAGAGAAAACAATGTTCCTTACCTCGGAATATGCTTGGGAATGCAGATTGCCGTTATAGAATACGCAAGACACGTTTTAGGCTTGGCAAACGCAAATTCCGGAGAGTTTGACGAAAATTCCTCTAACAAAGTAATTGACTTTATGCCCGACCAGTCTAACGAAATAAATAAGGGCGGTACTTTGAGATTGGGAGCATATCCCTGCAAAATAACTCCGGGAACGAACATGGAAAAATGTTATCAAAGCTTGGAAATTAGCGAAAGACACAGACACAGATATGAATTTAACAATGATTACAGACAAAGACTTGTTGACGCGGGGCTTGTTATAAGCGGAACTTCTCCCGACGGAAGAATAGTTGAAACCGTTGAGGTTCCGGGCAATGCTTTTTATGTCGGCGTTCAGTTCCATCCCGAATTTAAGAGCAGACCAAACAAGGCGCACCCGCTTTTCATGGGGCTTGTTAAAGCTTCTTTAGACAGAAGAAATTAAAAGGAGAATACTATGATAAAGATAAACGAACACTACAAAAAATTGGAAGACGCATATCTTTTCTCTACTGTTGCAAAAAAGACAAACGCATTTAAAGCGGCGCATCCGGAAAAAGACGTAATAAAAATGGGAATAGGAGACGTTTCTCTTCCTCTGTGCAAAGAGGTTATATCTGCAATGCATAAAGCGGTTGACGAGGAGGCCGATAAAGAGAGCTTTGTAGGATATCTTATGGAATGCGGCTGCGACTTCTTAAAAGAAGAAATTAAAAATTACTACTTAAGAAGAAATGTTGAAATTAATACGGACGAGATATTTATTACGGACGGCGCAAAAAGCGACCTTGCAAACATCTGCGATTTATTTGAAAGAGATAATAAAGTACTCGTTATGGAGCCCGTATATCCTGCTTATGTTGATACGAACACAATGCAGGGAAGAGAGATTTTAAAGCTGGAGTCAAACAGCGAAAACGGTTTTCTTCCTCTTCCGAAAGAGGATACGGAGGGAGATATAATATATATCTGTTCCCCCAACAACCCGACAGGCGCCGTTTATAACAGAGAGCAGTTGAAAAAATGGGTGGATTTTGCAAATAAAAAGGGGAGCGTAATAATATTTGACGCCGCTTATGAAGCGTTTATCGAGGACGAAACTTTACCCAAGAGCATTTATGAAATCGAGGGGGCAAGGACATGTGCGATAGAAATCTGTTCCCTTTCAAAGACGGCGGGCTTTACGGGAATACGCTGCGGATATACGATTGTTCCCGAAGAACTTGTAATTGCGGGCAATAAGTTAAGAGATATCTGGTATAGAAACAGATGCGCAAGCTTTAACGGCGTTTGCTATGTGGTTCAAAGAGGAGCCGCTGCGGCGTTTTCAAAGAAGGGCTATGCAGAGATAATGGAAAACATTCATTATTACAAAGAGAACGCCAAAATAATTATGGCGACTCTCGATAAGCTCGGAATATGGTATACGGGCGGGAAAAATTCTCCCTATATTTGGCTTAAGTGCCCGAATAATATGGGTTCATGGGAGTTTTTCGATTATCTTTTGGAAAACGCCTGCGTTGTGGGAACTCCGGGAGAGGGCTTCGGAGACAGCGGAAAGGGCTTTTTCCGCTTTACGGCATTTTCTTCAAGAGAAAATACCGAAGAGGCAATGAGAAGAATGTATGAACTTCTGAAATAAAAAAATACGCCCCGGCTTAAAAAAGTTTCGGGGCTTTTTAAGTGAGAACAGACGGAAATGGTAATATTAAGCGCGGCGGGACTTACAAAGAGCTTTGTTCTGCAAACTGTTTTAAAGGACGCTTCATTCAGCGTGAACGAGGGGGATAAAATAGGGATTTTAGGCGTTAACGGCGCGGGTAAAACTACGCTGTTTAAGCTTATTTCCAAAGAGGAACAGCCTGACGAGGGTGAAATATATCTTTCTTCGGATACTAAGGTTGCATATATGCGTCAGCATTCGGATTACACGTCCGAAAAAACCGCAAGGCAGGAGGTTTTGGAGGTTTTTTCCGGACTTATCGAGCTTGAAGAGAAGCTCTTTGAAGCGGAAAAGCTTTTGGAAACGGATCATTCTCAAAAGGCAATAGAAAAGTATAACAAGCTGCAGGAGAGCTTTATTTCTTTAGGGGGAATGACCTTTAGAGCACGAGCGGCTTCAACGCTTATAGGACTCGGTTTTAAGGAAGAGGAAATTGACCTTCCGCTTGATAAAATAAGCGGAGGACAGAGAACGAGGGTGCTTTTGGCAAAGCTTTTGTTAGGGGAAGCAAGGCTGCTGCTTTTGGACGAGCCCACCAACCATTTAGATATAAAGGCGACGCAGTGGCTGGAGGAGTTTTTAAAAGCGTACCCGGGAACGGTTATGGTAATAAGCCACGACAGATTTTTCCTTGACAGAGTTACAAATAAAACATTTGAAATAAGAAACGCGCGTTTATCAAAATACAACGGAAATTACAGCTTCTATGTAAAGCAAAAGGAAATAGAAGAGCTTTCGGCAAAGCGTGATTATGAAAAGAAGAAAAGGGAAATAGAGCATTTAGAGGGAATAATAGAACAACAGAAGCGTTGGAACAGGGAAAAAAACCTCGTTACCGCCCGCTCGAAGCAAAAGGCGATAGACAGAATCAAAAGCGATATGGTTGTTCCCGATAAAGAGCCGGAGGAAATTAAATTCACATTTAAGGCGGAGCATGGTGCGGGAAACGACGTTCTTATTTTAGAGGACGTTGCGAAGAACTTTGAAAACAAGAAGCTGTTTTCAGACGTTAATATGTATATAAAACGCGGTGACCATGTGTTTTTGCTCGGGGATAACGGAACGGGGAAATCAACCCTCGTAAAGCTTATTATGGGCGAGCTTAAGCCGGATTCGGGAGACATAGAAATAGGCGCAAGGGTGAAGATAGGCTATTTTGACCAGGCTCAATCTGATTTTAAGAGCGATAAATCCGTTCTTGACTGTGTTTACGAGGCTATGCCGGAATATGACCTCGGTGTGATAAGAAAGGGTCTTGCGGCTTTTTTATTTAAAGGTGACGACGTATATAAAAAGGTGGATATGCTTTCGGGCGGAGAGCGCGCGAGAATTGCGCTTGTAAGGCTGATGCTTTCAAGATGTAATTTTCTTATTCTTGACGAGCCTACAAATCATCTTGATATTCCCTCCAAAGAGGCGCTTGAAGAGGCGCTTTCGGGATATGACGGAACTATGCTTATAATTTCTCACGACAGATATTTTATTAATAAGCTTGCGGACAGAATATATAATATAGAAAACGGCACGGTTAAAAAATACGAGGGAAATTACGATTATTTTAAAGAACATTTTTTTGAAATAAAGACGCAGGAGAATAAGAAAAAGAAAACGCCTTCGCCTAACAATAACGAATATTTAAAGCAAAAAGAAAGAGCGGCGGAAATTAGAAGGCTGAAAGCGGAAATTGCTAAGGCGGAGAAAAGAATTGCGGAGCTTGAAAATAAAGCGGGGGAGCTTAAGGATATGATGCAGCAGCCCGAAAATTTAAGCGACTACGAGAAGATTACGGAATTGACGGAGCTTCTTTCGGAAAATGAGAACGAGCTTTCGTTATGCTACGAAAAATGGGAAGAAACGTCTTCGCGTTTGGAGGTAATTAATGAAAAAGATTGAAGAGCTTTTGGAAAGCTTAAGCTATAAGCCGAAAAACATCATGCTTTTTAAAGAGGCTTTTACCCATTCCTCAGCCGGAGCGGGATACAGTTACGAGCGATTGGAATTTTTGGGAGACGCCGTTTTACAGCTTGTATCTTCTCAAAAACTGTTTTTTAAGTATAAAGATGCAAAAGAGGGAATGCTCTCAAAGTTAAGGTCTGCTCACGTAAGCGAAACGCCGCTTTGCTCTTGGGCGAGTAGCGTTAATTTGGGAAGCTATATAGCTTTTGGAAAAAGCGAGCTTAACAACGGAGGAATTGACAAAGATTCAATTC
>CAKSBK010000107.1 GCA_934438035.1 uncultured Christensenellaceae bacterium | reverse complement strand
TATGCTCCTTTGCGCCGGAAATTATTTCATCGGAAAGCCCTAAGCTTCTGCTTATCAAAAATGCGTTTGACGTGCCGGAAACACCGACGATAAGCTTATACGTCGGGCGCAGCGTTGAAACGTCAAATTCCATGCTGGCGTTTATAAAGCCGGGAGTTTTAAGCGCAAAGCTCTTTATTTCACTATAGTGAGTGGTTGCAAAAATCCTGGCACCGCTTTCGGACAGCTTTTCTAAAATAGACATGGCAAGAGCAGCTCCCTCCTCCGGGTCCGTTCCCGCGCAGAGCTCGTCTAACAAAATAAGGCTGTTTTTATCGGAATGCTTTATAATGCTTATTATATTTTTCATGTGTCCGGAAAAAGTAGACAAAGACTGCTCTATAGACTGCTCGTCTCCTATATCCGCAAAAATACTTTCATACAGCGGCAGCTCGCTTCCCTCTCTTGCCGGAATAAAAAGCCCGGATTGAGCCATCATTGAAAAAAGCCCCAAAAGCTTAAGAGTTACGGTTTTTCCTCCCGTATTAGGCCCCGTTATTATCATATTCCCGTCTTCTTTTGATAAATCAAGAGTTATGGGAACCACCTTTTTTTCGTCTATAAGCGGGTGTCTGCCGTGCGAAATATATATTCTGCCGTCTTCGGAAATTTTCGGCGCACAGCCTTTCATATCCGCTCCCAATGCGGCTTTTGCAAAAACAAGGTCGAGGTAGGCGAGTATTTTTTCGTCGTACTCAAAATCCTATTCATACGGCCTTAAAAGCTCGGAAAGCTCTAAAAGCACCCTCTCCGTTTCCTTTTTTTCCGCAATATCCAATTCTTTTAGCTTATTATTCGCCTCAACCACGCCTAAAGGCTCTATAAAAAGCGTCGCTCCGCTTGCGGATTCACCGTGAACAAGCCCTTTAACGGCAGAGCGGTATTCGCTTTTTACGGGTACTACAAATCTTCCCGCACGCATTGTCACTATTGCGTCCTGAAGATATTTTCCCATGTCTTTATTTCTTATTAAGCTCAGCAGCTTTTCTCTTATACCCTCGTTTTCGCTTACTATGCGGCGGCGTATATTTCTTAATTCGGCAGAAGCGGAATCCGAAAGCCTTTCTTCGCTTTCCACGCTTTCGTCTATTCTCTTTATAAGATTATCATCGTAAAAGAGCCCTTCCGCCGCAGCGGGCAATATGCTTATATTTTTAGCCTCGTCCGGCTTAATTCCCGTTTTTGCACGTTTCGCCGCCTTCATAAGGCGCATAACGTTTAAAAGCTCTCCCGGGAGCAGCATGCTTTTTGCCTTAAGCCTTGCGCGCACTCCGGAAATTTCGGGAAAGCCGGATATCGGCAAATTCTCTGCGCTTAAATATATCGTCTCGGCTTCTTTTGTCTCGTCTAAAAGAAGCTTAACGTCTTTTTTTCTTTTTTTCGGCATAATTTCCATTGCAAGTTCTTTTCCCGCAGAGGAAACAGCCTTTTTTGCAAGCAGTTTTTTTATTACGTCAAACTCAAGTTTAACCGCAATTCTCTCGTTCATATTATATTCTCCTGAAAAGATGAAGCGTGTTATGCTCCTCTTCTGTATTTACGTTTTTCCCCTCTTCTATAGCCACAGCGTATTTTTTCGTTACTGCGGCAACCTCGCTTTCACTTTCATAAAAGAACATAAGTCTTACCGCCTGCGCCCCCGCACCTATAAGCGTACTTGGCTCTATCGCCGTAAGAACCGAATTTAAAAGCGTAAACATGCAGTCCGAAAGCCCGAAATTCACCGTTTTAAACTCGTAATTTTTTCTGTCCTTAAGCGAAGCCTCGCCGCACTCCGGGCAGCGCCCCAATTTTTTTACCGGACAATGGCGCGTCGTCATAACGGGCATATGCCCGTAAGCAACCGCCTCAAACGGGTACTTTAACTTTTTAAGCGTTTTTTCCGAAAGCTCCAAAGACGCTGTTACCGATTTCACGCCGCTTTCAAAAAGCATCTTCTGAGCGTATGAATTGGCGACGTTAAGAAGATAGTCTCCTCTCACGTCCGCAAAAAACTCCTTTGCCGTACATATTTCGTCCAAGCCCGAGCAAACCGCTCCGTCGTATATATACGATATTTCCGATAGCTTTTCAGCATCGGCAGACGTTAAAAAGGGAGTAAGGCAAATATATTTCTTTATATCTTTAAGTTTTAAAAACTCCTCGTGACGCGTAAATTTTGACGGATAAACGTAAATTTCGTCCGCTCCCGATAACGCCGCCGCTTCCGCCTGCTCAAAGGTCCTTACGCCCGCTATGAGCTTAACTTTACTTTCCCCGTTAACCGCCGAAATTTCCGGCAATTCGTATATTTTTTCATTTGAGCGCTTATATCTATTTAAAATTTCATCCTGCAAGCCCGAAAGGCAGCGTCTTCTTTTTTCGTTAAGCGCAGAAACCGAAATAAACGGGTTTTCCGAAAGACGTACGTTCACTTCTTTTACGTTAAAGCACGTGTCTCCGCTCTTTTTTAAAGAATTTTCGCAATACTCCTTTGTTAAAGGCTTATTTGCCGTTTCACACGCTGCTATTTTCACTTCATATTGCTCATTATCCGTCTTGTAAATAATATATCCCTCTTTAGAAGCGCTTAAAAAAAGCTCGCAGCTTACGGGAACAGACGGAAAAACGTTCATTTTCTTTCTTATATCATCCAAAAGAGCGGCGTCGTCTATTCTGAAAACGCTGTCGTTTTTCTTAACGCCCTTGGGCACGGGAACTATATAGCCGCCGTCAGCCTTATCGCAAAAGCCTATAATAAGCCTGCCCGCATTTCCGAAGGAGAGGTTGTCAAGCTTATTTAAGCGTGCTTTCGTATCTATAAGCGCCCGCCTGTTTTCATAAACCCTTTTAACCTTACCTATCAAAACGCCCAAATGCTCGGGTCTTTTTTCGTATGTTACGTCCCTTTTTCCCAAAAGATATCCGTGCGTAAAGCCGCCTCTGTTAAAAATCTGCTTTAAAAGAACCTCATCTTTTTTATCAAAGTCTTCGTCAAGCGCATTTCTGTATGCTTTAGTTACGGCGTAAACATATTCCGGGCGCTTCATCCTTCCCTCAATTTTTAAAGAAGCCGTTTTCGCTTCAAAAAACCTCGGCAGAATATCTATTGTGCATAAATCCGCGGTTGAAAGAGTGTAAGCCGTCTTACCGTAAAGTGTATACAGCATTCTGCAGGGCTGCGCGCACTTTCCCCTGTTTCCGCTGCGCCCGCCTATAAAAGAAGACATAAGACAGGCTCCCGAATATCCCGAGCAAAGAGCCCCGTGACAGAAAGCCTCAACCTCAATTTCGCAATCCGCAATGCTTTTTAGCATTTCCATCGTACATTCTCTTGCGGGAACAACTCTTTTCGCTCCTAGGGATTTAACCAAAAGAGCGCCTTTTTTTGAATGAATGCCCGTCTGCGTGCTTATATGCATTTCAAGCTCCGGCACGCATTTTTGCGCAGCGTAAAAAAGCCCCATATCCGAAATAATTACGGCGTCCGCGCCCAAAAGATACAGCCTTTTAAGGTGCTCTAAAGCGTCCCTAAACTCTTCTTCCAAAATCATTATATTTACGGCAACGTAAACACGCCTGCCCAAAAGATGCGCAGTTTTTATAATTTCTTTAAGCTCTTTTTCGTCAAAATTTCCCGCATACGCTCTCGCAGAAAAAGCCGTTCCTATATATATCGCGTCCGCTCCTGCGCTAAGCGCGGCTCTTGCCGCTTCAATGTTCCCCGCCGGTGACAATAATTCCATTTCGGTAAATAAAAAGGGGCGTAAAAGCCCCGTTAAGTTCATAAAAACCCTCAGGCTTCCAAAATACAAGGAGCCTTAAAGCATTATCAATATTCGCTGTAATAATCGCCGCGTCTGTAATCATGCACGGTGCTTCCCATATATGCGTCAATATTTTCAAGCGCCTTACCCGTTCCTATTGCAACGCAGGAAATAGCGTCCTCCGCAACATAGCAAGGTATCTTACACCTTTCGGTAAGAAGCCTGTCTAAACCGTAAAGAAGCGAGCCGCCGCCCGTCATGCATATTCCGTTTTCCGCAATATCAGCGGTAAGCTCCGGAGGAGTGCGCTCAAGAACGCTGTGAACCGTTTCAAGGATAGCGTTAAGAGGCTCCTGGAAAGCTTCAATCGTTTCGTTTGCGGAAATGGTTATAGTCTTAGGAAGGCCGGAAATAAGATTTCTTCCCGTAACCTCCATATATACGTCGTCTTTTCTCGGAAAAGCGGAACCGATATTCATTTTGATTTCTTCAGCGCTTCTCTCGCCTATCAGCATGTTAAACTTCTTTTTGACGTAGCGAATCATAGCTTCGTCAAACTTATCGCCCGCAACCTTTATGGAATCGCTTATAACGGCGCCGCCTAAAGAAATTACTGCAACGTCCGTCGTGCCGCCGCCTATGTCTACAACCATGTTGCCGTTAGGCTCGCCTATATCGATTCCCGCGCCTATTGCCGCCGCGATAGGCTCTTCAATAAGATAGGTGCGTCTTGCGCCCGCCTCTTCGGTTGCGTCCATTACCGAACGCTTTTCAACCTCCGTAACGCCGCTCGGAACGCAAACTATTACATTCGGCTTAAAAAACAGCTTTCTGCCTATTACTTTTCTTAAAAAATAGCGGAGCATTCTCTCCGTATCGTGAAAGTTCGAAATAACGCCGTCCTTTAACGGGCGAACGGCAACTATATTGCCGGGCGTTCTTCCTAACATTATTCTTGCTTCTTCACCTATTGCGATAAGCTCTCCCGTACCTCTGTTAACAGCAACAACGGAGGGCTCTCTCATAACTATGCCCTTGCCCTTTACATAGACAAGGACGCTGGCAGTTCCGAGATCGATTCCGACATCGCTGAAATCAAACATTTTCATATCTACCGTATCTCCATTCACTT
>CAKSBK010000106.1 GCA_934438035.1 uncultured Christensenellaceae bacterium | reverse complement strand
ACGAGCGGGCTTTAAACGACGTTCCCTCCGCAACTGCAATAAGAGAGGCATTAAAAAGAAACGAAGATATAAGCGGTTTTTCAAAAGTACCTCCGGGCGGCGAAGTTTTTTCCGAAAGCCTCTTTTTGCCGCTTATAATCAAGCTGCGAGCGTCTTCTCCCGAAGAACTCAAAAACATAGAGGGAATATCCGAGGGGTTGGAATTTTCCGTTATTAAAGCCGGAAGAACCGCAAAAAGCTATGAAGAGCTTATAGAGCTTATAAAGTCAAAAAGATACGCAAGAACAAGAGTTTCAAGAATTCTTCTTAATATTCTTCTTGACATAAAAAAAGGCGCTCCCGCCGCGCCCGAATATATACGTGTGCTGGGAATAAAAAAGAATTCGAAAGAGCTTCTCTCATTGATGGCAAAAAACGCTTCATTACCCGTTATCATCTCCCCTGCGGCTTTTAACAATGAAGAGCTGAAAAGGGATATCTTCGCAACGGATTTAAGAGCGGCGCTTGAAAAACCTGCAGGCGAAGCGTTTAAGGATTTCTCAACGCCTCTTATTACGATATAATTATGAGGGATACTGTTTATTATTCATGGAACCCGTGGCACGGTTGTAAAAAAATAAGCCCCGGTTGTAAATACTGCTACGTATACCGACAGGATAAACGCTTTAGCGATAAAATCGACTCAAGCGTCTGCAAAAAAACGGCAAACTTCGACCTGCCCGTTAAAAGAAAGCGTGACGGCAGCTTTAAAATTCCGCAGGGCAGTATGATTTCAACCTGTTTTACATCGGACTTTCTTTTAGAAGATGCGGACGAATGGAGAGAGGATTGCTGGAAAATGATTAAAGAGCGCAGCGACTGCATGTTTTTATTCTTTACCAAGCGCATCTTGCGTCTTAGGCAATGTCTGCCCGAAGACTGGGAAAACGGCTATGAAAACGTAATTATAGGCTGCACCGTAGAAGATCAAAAAAGAGCGGACGAGAGACTCCCCCTATTTTTAGCTCTGCCGATTATTCATCGATTAATAATTTGCGCACCTCTGCTGGAAAGCATCGACCTTTCTGCTTATTTAAGCGCAAAAACTGAAGAGGTCAGCGTCGGAGGCGAATCCGGCTTAAGCGCTCGCCCCTGCCGCTACGAGTGGGTATTAAATTTAAGAGAACAATGCATTAAAAAAGACGTTTCATTTAATTTTCACCAAACGGGCGCTAATTTTTATAAGGACGGCAAAAAGTACTTTATAAAGCGAAAATATCAACATTCGCAGGCAAAAAAGGCTAACATTAACTATAAAACAAAAAACGGCTGTATTCCCGACTATCCTTAAAAAAGTATACAAAAAAAGCTCTTTTTCAAGAGCTTTTTTAATATCCGAGTCAAACCTGTAAGCCGAGTTCTGTCAAGGATGACCATCTGTCTGGTCCCGGTGTTGCCACACGGGCTCAAGCGATTACATG
This sequence comes from uncultured Christensenellaceae bacterium, assembly GCA_934438035.1. Classification (GTDB taxonomy): domain Bacteria; phylum Bacillota; class Clostridia; order Christensenellales; family Christensenellaceae; genus HGM11616. Next base: position 3,497 of record CAKSBK010000106.1, on the reverse strand, counting down.
GGACTTGACGGGCCGCCATTAAATGTCCCCCTACCAATCTTGCACCGAATGGGGTTTACAGGGAATAACAGTTACCTGAAATTCCGGTGAGCTCTTACCTCGCCTTTCCACCCTTACTGCCTCGTTAAAGAGGTTAGCGGTATATCTCTGTTGCACTTTCCTTAGAGTCGCCTCCACCGGCCGTTAGCCGGCATTCCTGCCCTATGGTGCTCGGACTTTCCTCACCCTTTCGGGCGCAGTCATCCGGTCTGCTCGGATAAACTTTAAACTATACCGAAACTAAAATTCTGCCGCAGTTTTCGCAAGTAACAAGCTCGTCTTTAGCGTTGATTTTTGTCACCACGCTTGCCGGCAGCTGCATTTTACAGCCGGAGCAACGGTCGTTCTCAAGCTTTGCTACGGGATTTTGCCTGAAGCCTTTTATGCGTTTATATTCAGAGATCAGCTTCTCGGGAAGTTTATCTTCCGCCTCTTTAAGCTTTTCTTTATAAGCTTCTATCTCCTTTGAGCCCGCTTCAACTTCCTTTTTATGTTCAACCATAAGGACGTCGTATTCCTCCTTGGCTCTTTTCATCTTAAGAAGAAGCTCTTTTGCAACCTTATCCTCGTCTTCAATCTGCTGACGAATTTTTACAATCTCTTTTTTAGAGGAATTGATTTTTTCAAAAAGGCTCTGGCAGTTTTCCACCATCTCTTTTACGGTCTTTTCGTCAAGCTCTTCTTCATCGCATTCGGAATAATAGCCGAGGTCCTGATTTAAGTCCTCCATATCCGCCTCATACGACTTGTTTTTAGAATCAATTTCACTTATTCTGTGTTGTTTAATAACCGCAGCTTTTTCAAGCTCAACCAGCTTTGCCTGTCCGTTCTGATAAAACTTCTTAAGCTGAACAAGCTTTTTTCTTGTAGGCGTATTTATAATTTTTGCTTCGCATTCTCTAAGCTCCGAGTCTGCCTTTTGATATTCCCACAGCAATATCATATTATCCATATATATTAACTCCTTTCACAGGTCAGATTGCTTTATAAGGAGGCGCAGAGTTTTTATAAACCTCAACACACACATTATATTTTAAGCTTTCAAAGACGTTTTGTAAACCTTCGCCCATGGTTTTTAAAAAACCTATTTCGGTTTCGTAATGTCCGGCGTCAATAAGCATTATACCCGCCGTTTTTGCTTCTATAAACTCATTATGCTTCGCTTCGCCGCTTATTATCGCGTCCGCCCCGGATAAAACCGCATCCTTATACATATCTCCGCAGGCGCCGCCGCAAACGACGACTCTTTTTACCTCTCTGTTTATGGGGACGTATCTTAAGCGCTCAACCTTAAGCGCTTCTTTTACGGTTTTTGCAAAATTCTCGGAAGTCACGGGGCTTAAAAGCTCGCCGATAAAGCCTATTCCATAGCCCTCACCCTCTTCCGCAAAAATTTTAGGAGAATCTAAATTTAAGCGTTTTGCAAGCTCGAGATTTAACCCATTAGGGGAGCAATCGCAAGACGTATGCGCACAATATACGTTTAAATTGTTTTTTACGGCAGATACTGCGGGAGCAGTCACCGGGTCGTCAAATTTCAGAGCTTTTGCCGCATGAAAAAACACCGGATGATGCGAAAGTATGGTATCGCACCCTAAGCTTACGGCCTCTTCTATCGCTTCTAAAGTTACGTCAAGACAAACGAATACTTTATCTGTCCCCTCGTGAGTAACTATATTATACCCTGAATTATCCCACTCGTATTGATATTTTAACGGCGCAATGCTTTCAACAGCCTGCGCAAACTGCAAATTCGTTATCATCTTACTCCCCCGTAAATTTCAACCAGCTCTTCATGAAGCTTGCTTTTTTCGTTTTTTATACCTATTTCCGAGACAATTTTTTTCTCTCTGTTTAAAAGCGCTTCAATACAGGAAAAATACTCTTCGTCTTTAACCGGGTTTCTGCCGCAGTAAAGCTCGCTTATGCTGAGCTTAGCAACTGCGCCGTCAGATTTTTCAAGGAGAATAATCGGATAAACCCTTTCGTTTTCCAAAACGTATTTCTCCTTTATGATGTCGTAGCCGTTTTCAACAGCAAATCCGCGCAGCCTTTCCGGGTAATTGTTCGGGCTCAAAACAAGCGTTCCCGGAGCTTTATTTTGTTCTATACCGAATTTTAATATTTCAATCATGAGAGGCGAGCCCATTCCCGCCAAAACTGCGCCCTGAGCTTCGTTTTCTTTAAGAACGGAAAGCCCGTTGCCTATTCTTAAATAGATTTTATCCGTTAACGCAAGCCTCAGCGCAAGATCCTTTGCCTTATATAAAGACGGCTCGCTTATATCCGAAGCTATTACGTTTTGGGCTTTATTATTCGTTATAAGCGCAGCGCTTAAAAGGCCGTGGTCGCATCCTATATCCGCCCAGACGGGAAGAGACGGACATGTTTTTACAATCGCGTTAAGCCGCTTAGATATTTTAAGCATGCGCCCTCCTAAAAAAAGCCGCATGAAAACGTGCGGACCTGTCAAAAATAGATTTCATAAAGCAAAACATATAAACTATATTTCAATATTATTATATCAGAAAATAAACCTATGGGCAATACGTTTTTTATTGCGGTTTATTGACAAACGAGCTTATAAAATATACAATTAATTAAGGAGGGTTTTAGCTTATGAAGGAAAAAAGAACAAAATTAATCGTCGCAGCCGTAGCTTATATAATCATCGGGCTTATTCTTCTTATTTTCCCGACGCTTACGGCAAAAGTAGTTGCCTACGTATTTGCAACGGTAATGCTTTTAGCCGGCATCTACGGTCTTATAAGTTACTTTACTTCTCGCCCCGAGCTTACAAACAGAGGCTTATACTACGGTCTTTTGGCAATACTGATTGCAATATTCATATACAGCAGAATTGACCTCGTAATTTCTATAGTTCCCGTGCTTTTGGGTTTCTCAATAGCTTTAAGCGCGCTTATGACGTTCCAGCAAACAATCGATATGCTCCGCCTGAAACTAAAGGGCTGGATACCGATGTTGGTTGTCGCGATATTAAATCTCATATTGGGGATTCTGGTAATTCTCAACCCGTTCGCTTCCGCCGCCGCTCTTATGAGCATAGTCGGAATCGGTCTTCTTTTCAGCGGAATATCGGACATAGTCGCAATATTATATATTTCCGACAAATTAAAAAGAGACTTTTATTAAAGGCAGTGTTTTTTAGGCGAACATGCGGAAAATTCCGCAGAGTTCGTCTTTTTTATGCAAAAAAAACGCATAAAACGTTTTCGGCAAACAATTTAAATAATTAAATAAAGGATTTTAGTGATTAATGTAAAATATTATACTATGCGGAGGTGCTTTTATGGATATAAGACAAAGGCTTTATGAAAACGAAAAACTAACGCTCTCTCCTTTCGCAATGTATTCTAAAGACACACGCGGGCGGGAAAAACCCATTGAAGAAGGTAAATTCCGCACAGAGTTTATGAGAGACCGAGACAGAATTATAC
>CAKSBK010000105.1 GCA_934438035.1 uncultured Christensenellaceae bacterium | reverse complement strand
GAATAAGGCTTGTTGAGCCTGCGGCGGATCTTGCGATTGCCGCAAGCATAGTTTCCTCTTTTAGAAATAAGGTTATCGACATAAAAACGGCGTTTTTCGGCGAAATAGGCTTAACCGGAGATATAAGGCATATTTCTCAGGCGGAAAAACGCATAAACGAAGCCAAGAGGATGGGCATAAGGCGAATTATTCTTCCGGCTACGGACGCCGCTGCGCTAAAGGTCGAGGGTGTGGAAATAGTAGGAGTTAAGAATATTTCGGACGCATTGTTTGAAATGTTTAAAAAAGCCGAATGATTAAAAGCCTGCTTTAAAGCAGGCTTTCAACGTATTTACACAGCATATCGAGGGCAGGCTTGTTTTTGCCGCCGTTGTTTATTATTATATCGGCGTATTTTTTTGCGGGTTCGATATGCTTTTCATGCATCGGCTTTACGGTTGCAAGATATTGGCTTGCAACGCTTTCAAGAGAGCGCCCGCGGAATTTAGTGTCTCTTTTTATCCTTCTTAAAAGGCGAACGTCTGCGTCGCAGTCTATAAATATTTTAACGTCTGCGAGGTCTCTTATTCGTTTATCCGATAAAACGAGAATCCCCTCGGCAATAATTACTTTTTGGGGTATGACTGAAATTTTCTCTTTTGAACGGTTGTGCGCCGTAAAGTCATATTTGGGGCAGAGCACTTTTTTGCCGTGCTTTAAATCGCTTATATGCTTAATGAAAAGCTCGGTATCAAACGCCTCCGGGCAGTCGTAATTAAGTAAAGCGCGCCTTTCCGGCGGCAGGGAGTCGTGTTCTTTATAATAATTATCCTGATAGAGCACGGCGATTTTTTGCGGAAATTTTTTTAAAAGACTGCGGACAACGGTGGTTTTTCCGCTTCCGGTGCCGCCGGATACCGCTATAAAAATATTATCTTTCATTTTTACCTCGTTTTTAAAAAAAGGTATTGACAACTGTATCTCTATAATGTAAAATAAATTCTGTTGTGGCTCCATGGTCAAGAGGTTAAGACACCGCCCTTTCACGGCGGTAACATGGGTTCAATTCCCATTGGAGTCACCATTAACGCAGCGAGCTTTAAGCCCGCTGCGTTTTTTACTGTTTAAACGTCTCTTTCTTCGATGATTGCCGTCACTCTCTTAAGCGATTCGTCAAATTCTTTGTCTGTAGAGTTTTTGAATATTAAAAGATCGTCTTTTATATTCGGGTCGTCAAGCGGAGTGGGAATAGAAAAATTTACGGTTTTAATATATTCGTCCCAATTTTCAAGCTTCCACGTGTCTCTCGGAGAATTTCTTTTTATCATGCGTTCGTGGCATGTTTCGGGGTCCGTTTCCACCCAGACGACGGTCAACCTTGCGTTGTATTCGCCAACTCTTTTTCTTAAGGCGTCTATATAAGCTTTATCTCTTATTTCTCTTGTAAACGGCGCGTTTATAAGTACAATATCGTCATATTTAAGCGCCTCTAAACCTATTGCGAGGATTGCCTCATATTCGTAATCGCGAATATTCTTTTCGAAAAATTCCGAGCTTCTGTTGTTTTCCTCGCCCGCAACCTTGAAAATCTGGTTTGATAAAACTATAAGAGTGTCTTTATCGAGGTAAACTACGTGCCTTAACTCTTCCGCAAGCTTTTTAGAGATATATGTTTTGCCGCAGGCGGGGGGAGAGGTAACGAGTATCATTTTCTTATTCATGTGTTTTTTTCTCCTTTATTTTAACGTTTATTAAGTGTTCGCAAATAAGTATGAGCGTGATTATTCCCAAATATCCGCATACGGGATATATTACGGAGATAAGCTCTCCGAAGCCCAAAAGACTGCCGGCGTATGCCGTAAGCGATAAAGCGATTATACAGGGAATTCTGTGCGCTTTAAAAAACGTGTTTTTGCTTTCAAAGTAGTTTTGCGTTGCGACAAGAGTGGAAAGGGAGGTGCCGAACATTCCCAAAAACAGCAGTACGGAATATATTATTCCCAAAACACCGGAAAGCTTAAGGGCGATATCAAGCATAGGAAGCTCACCCGCGGAAGCCGAAGGATTCTTAAATAATGAAAGAATTATAAGAAGCGCAGTGAAAAATAAAATAACTCCGCCCAAGGACACTCCTAAAACAGAAGAACGCTTGTTTTTTATGTTAAGCGCAACGGGCGCGATTATTCCTATGGTGCCGTATAGATTATAGCTTACGTAGTTTATTGCGGACACCGCATAACCGCCCAAAAGCGGGTTTTGCGAGCTTGCGGAAAAATCAAATTTTCCGGGAGATAACACGGCGTATAGACATATGCCTATGCAAACTGCGCTTAAAACGGGGACGACGTAGGAAAAAACCTTAACCATTCCCTTTACGCCGAAGACGGAAAAAAGGGCGACAATAGAGCAAAATAAGAGCGCTCCCAAAACTTCGGGCATTTTAAGCATGTTTTTTAAAAGAGCGGCTGCGCCGGCAGACATTATTACGAATATGCCGAACATGAAAAATACGCAAAGAGCGCCCGTTATTTTTCTTAAAACAGGGAGGTTTGAGCGTATAATAAGCCTATCTATTTCATGTATACCCGTTTTTCTTACAAGCGCTATAAGCACGCTTAAAAATATCAGCGTTAGAGCGAGGTTTATAATAAGCCCGTATATTCCTTTTATTCCGTAGCAGCCGAAATACTGCCAAAGCTCGTTTCCCGAAACATAGCCCGCGCCGAGAAAACAGCCCGCAACCGTAAAGGAGAGACTTAACGCTCCGATTTTTTTTGTTTTATTCTCCATAACGCTTAAATTATATCACATTAATAGGTCAAAAGCAGTAAAAAACTGTTGACAATAAAGAAATGAATATGTATCATATAAGCATATTCAAAATTAAAGGCGATGACAAAGAGGGCGTGCTTTTAAAGCTTTAAGAGAGTCTGCGGAGGGTGCGAGCAGGCAGCTTTTTTGCAAAAGCCTATGACTTTCGAGCTTAAGATTCGATGGCTTTTAAGCAGGTAGGGTCTTACGTGAAGGCTGCGTGAATGCCTAAGGCTTGATAGAGCCTGAGGGGCGCATATGCGCAATTTGAGTGGTACCGCGGAAATTTCCGTCTCAAAGTTTTTTGAGACGGTTTTTATTTATACGAATATTTTAAGGAGGATGTTATGAGCAAATTAAACATAGGAACAAAGTGCGTTCAGGGAGGGTATACACCCGGCAACGGAGAGCCGAGAGAAGTGCCGATAATACAATCGACAACGTTTAAATATTCTACGAGCGAGGATATGGGGAAGCTTTTTGACCTTGAAGCAAGCGGATACTTTTATTCAAGACTGCAAAATCCCACCTGCGATACCGTTGCAAAAAAAATATGCGAGCTTGAGGGAGGCTCGGCGGCTATGCTTACGGGCTCAGGCCAAGCGGCTAATTTCTTTGCGGTATTTAATATTGCGGGCTGCGGAGATCATGTGGTCGCAAGCTCTTCTATTTACGGCGGCACGTATAATCTCTTTGCGGTAACAATGAAAAAAATGGGGGTGGAGTTTACGTTCGTTTCTCCCGATTGCACGGAAAAAGAGCTTGACGAGGCTTTTTTACCCAATACTAAGGCGGTTTTCGGAGAGACTATAGCGAATCCTGCGCTCACGGTTTTGGATATTGAGAAATTTGCCGCCGCCGCTCATAAACACGGAGTTCCGCTTATCGTTGACAACACTTTTGCAACTCCCGTTAATTGCAGACCTTTTGAATTCGGAGCAGATATAGTAACTCACTCAACAACAAAGTATATGGACGGACACGGCGCCTGCGTGGGCGGCTGTATTGTTGATTCGGGCAAGTTTGATTGGATGGCTCACAAGGAAAAATATCCGGGGCTGTGCACTCCCGACGAAAGCTACCACGGAATAACTTATGCGGAAAGATTCGGAAGAGAGGGAGCGTATATAACAAAAGCAACGGCGCAGCTTATGAGGGATTTCGGCTGCGTACAGTCTCCGCAAAGTGCGTTTATATTGAATTTAGGCTTGGAAAGCTTACATGTAAGAATGAAGAGACATTGTGAAAACGCCCTCAAGGTTGCGGAATTTCTTAAGAATGACGACCGCATATCCTGGGTAAATTACCCCGGGTTAGAGGGAGATAAATACTACGGTCTTTCAAAAAAATATATGCCCGGCGGCACATGCGGCGTTGTAAGCTTCGGCGTTAAAGGCGGAAGGGCGGCGGCGGAGACGTTTATGAAAAATCTGAAAATAGCCGCTATTGAGACGCATGTTGCGGACGCGAGAACATGCTGTCTGCACCCGGCGAGCTCCACTCACAGACAGATGAACGACGAAGAGCTTAAAAATGCGGGAGTTTCTTCCGACCTTGTGAGGTATTCCTGCGGGCTTGAGGACGCGGAAGATTTAATTAAGGATATAGATAACGCTCTTTCAAAAATATGAGGAGGTAAAGTAAATGCCTATAAAAATACCTAACGAACTGCCGGCAACACGGGTGTTGACGGAGGAGAATATATTCGTTATGACGGAAACAAGAGCAATTACGCAGGACATTCGTCCACTTAAAATATTGCTTTTAAATCTCATGCCGAAAAAAATAGATACCGAAACGCAGCTTGCAAGGCTGCTCGGAAATACGCCTCTTCAGGTGGAGCTTGAGCTTATTCATACTAGGTCTCATCAATCTAAAAATACCAGCACTCAGCATCTTCTTGATTTTTACAAGACGTTTTCCGAGGTAAAGCACAAAAAGTACGACGGGCTTATAATTACGGGCGCGCCTGTTGAACAGATGGAATTCGAAGAGGTGGAGTATTGGCAGGAGCTTTGCGAAATAATGGAGTGGTCTAAAACTCACGTTCACAGCACGTTTCATATTTGCTGGGGGGCGCAGGCGGGGCTTTACTATCATTTCGGAATAAAAAAGCATATGCTTCCAAAAAAGCTTTTCGGGGTTTACGAGCATACTCTTGAAAAAAAGACAGCCATTCTTTTCAGGGGCTTTGACGATAAATTTATGG
>CAKSBK010000104.1 GCA_934438035.1 uncultured Christensenellaceae bacterium | reverse complement strand
ATATATAGTCTTCCGTCTATTTCATAAGGAGAAAAGGCTCCGGGAATAGATATGCTCGCGCGAATCGCATCATGAATATATCCCGAGTCAAACGCTTTAAGAGTAGAAGAGCACAAATCTACCGCAACACAGGTAAACGGAAGCTTTGTTTGCCCGAATTTCATGTTTTTGGTAAACATTTTTATAAGATCCAAGACCTTGTTACCGCCTATAACTCCGCCCTTTTTAAGGTTTACGTCGGCGTAGCGCATAATATCGAAATTTTCACAAAACTTTTCCAGAATATACATGTCGCAGCCGGCAGCATAAAGACCTCCTATAAGCGCACCCATGCTGCAGCCGGTAACAATATCAACCGGAATATCGTTTTCCTGAAACACCTGCAAAAGTCCTATATGAGCATATCCCCTTGCTCCGCCGGCGCCTAAAACAAGACCAACTTTTTTATCAGTTTTCATAAGAACAAAGCCCTCCGAATAAAATCATTATATCATATATTGCAATTATTTCAAAACAATTATACGGAGTATATAAAATGAACGCAACGACAGGTCTGTTTTCAATATTATTTATAATACTTATACTTTTATTTCCCGCCGAAGCGGCTTTTGGCGCAAAAGAAGCCTGCGATATGTGGCTTAATGTTCTTGTTCCCTCTCTCCTCCCCTGCTGCGCCGCTGCGGTTATGCTCACAAAAAGCGGGATTTTGTCAGGCAAAAAAGGAGCAAACCTCTTTATTGTATATATACTTTCTCTTGTAAGCGGATATCCGAACGGCGCACATATTGCGGGCGGGCTTTATATGAAAAAAACGCTTGACCGAAAAGCCGCTCAAAAACTGATAAACGCAACAAGCGTCTGCGGCCCGTCGTTTATTATATGCGCTTTATGCTCGGGAATGCTTCATGACCTTTCTTTAATTCCTTATATTATAATCCCGTGTTACTTAACCTCTTTCGCGTCGGCGATTATTTTATTAAAAAAGTTCCCTAAAGCATCGGTAAATGAAGCCGTCGGCATGCAGGAAAAATGCACGTTTTTTGAAATTTTCACCTCTTCCGTAGTTACCGCTCTTAACGCCATGCTTAAAATACTCGGCTTTACTGTGTTTTTTTCTGTATTAACGGAAGTTTTTCTTTTGCCTTTTTATAAATGCGAGCATTATGAAATAATCAAAGCCGCCGTATCCTGCCTTTTTGATTTAACAACAGGCTCAAAAAACGCCTGTAAGCTTAACTTTCCCCTTAATCTCATATTTGCAAGCTTTGCGGCGTCCTTCGGGGGACTTAACGTATATTGTCAAACTTACAGCACTGCAAAAGAATACGGTATAAAAATAAGCGGACTTTTGCCCGTAAAGGTATTAACAGGCATATCGTCCGCTTTAATAACTTATGTTCTTTTTTTGATTTTCCCGCCGGTTAAAAACGTTTTCGGAGGAATCGCTCTTCCCGGCAAAAAACTGTTATATTTAATACCGCTCGTATTTTTTGCATCAACAGTGCTTCTATTATTCTTAAGAGCAAAGAAAAAAGGCTTACTTTTCTCCCATTTTTCCTCTTAAGCTCAGCTTGTTTTCTTTAACGAGTTCAAGGCTTTCCTTGTAATAATCCTCAAGGTCTGCAAAAATATCCGCCGCATAAGAGTTTGCTCCGTCTCTTACGGCTTTAGCCTCGGCATGCGCCTTTTCCAGCATTTTTGTCGCTTTTTCTCTTGCGCTTAGCGTAATCGCATTTTCGTCAACAAGCTTTGCCGCCTGCATGTTAGCATCTCTAACTATTTCGTTTGCGCGCGTCTGCGCCGCTTTTAATATCTGGTCACGCTGAGCTTCAATCTCTCTTGAATGCTCAAATTCATCGTCCATTGCTTTTTTAATGTCTTCAATTATTTCCTGTATTATAACAGGGTCAACAGACTTATATTTAGAAAGCATATTGGTTTTGGATTCGTTTAAAACCTCCATGAGTTCATCAATATAACCGTAAACCTTACCCTTTTCCACTTTATCTCCTCCTTAAAGAATATCCAGTATTATTTCAGGCACTAACCCTTTTACGTCGGAACCAAACTCTAACAGCTCTCTAACGCTTGAAGAGCTGATAAACGACATTTTGGGGTCGGATATCAAAAAAACGGTATCCACACCTAATTTGCAGTAATTAACAAGCGCCATTTCGCGCTCGTATTCAAAATCTTTAAAATCTCTTAACCCTCTTACAACGGCGTTTGCGCCCGTACTCTTGCAATAATCGGCAAGAAGTCCCGAAAAAACGTCCACTGATACGTTTGCAATATTTTCTGTTGCAAGCTCGAGCATTTTTTTGCGTTTGTCAGAGTCGTATCTGTACTTTTTTTTATTATTTTTAAAGACACATACAACAAGCTCGTCACAAAGCAGCGCCGCTCTTCTTATTATTTCGATATGACCGTTTGTAACCGGGTCAAAGCTGCCGGAAAAAACGTATTTCATTACCTGTTTTCCTCAAGCGCACATACGGTAACATGCGCCTTTCCGTATCTTTTTTCTTTTAAAACCTTAACGCCTGTAACCGATATGCTTCCGTCGTGCTCCAAAACAAGCTTCCCCGACTCCTTTAGCAGTTTGTTTTCGATTATTTTATCGACAACCGTCTGATAATAACCCGATTTATACGGCGGATCCGCAAATATAAAATCAAACTCTCCGTTAAGCTCGGTTAAAGCGGAAATAAAATCCTTCGATATTATTTTTGACGAAAAGCCGCAGCATAAAAGATTATTCTTTATGCATTGGCAAGCGGCGCGCGAATTATCTATAAAAACCGCCTCTTTAGCGCCTCTTGAAAGCGCCTCGATTCCCATAGCTCCCGAGCCTGCGAATATATCGAGCACCCTCGCTTCCGGAATCTCAAATTGCAGCGAGCCGAAAATTGCCTCCCGCGCTTTGTCCGCAGTTGGACGGGTTAAAAGCCCTTCCGGCGCAGATATGCTTTTTCCTTTTGCTTTTCCGGCAATAATCCTCAAAATAATTACTCCTATAGTTTATTTTAAATGTTAGAGTGATAAAAGTAAAGCACTTTTATAAAATCAGGTATATATCCTATATACTCTTTTACTTATTCCGCAAAGTATTTCATAGCTTATGGTTCCCGAAATTTTAGCCATGTCGTCGGCGTTAAAGCCCTCTCCCATAAGCAAAATCTCGTCTCCCTCGTTAGCGGAAACGTCGGTAACGTCAAACATTATTTGGTCCATGCACACTCTTCCGACCTGGCGCACTTTCTTTCCGTTAACAAAGCCTATTGCTTTTCCTGAAAGCGCTCTTCTGTATCCGTCGGCATAGCCTATCGCCACCGTTGCGATTTTCGTCTCTTTCTCCGCGGTGAATATTCTTCCGTAGCTTACGGTTTCACCCGGATTAATTGTTTTAATATGCGTAATATAGCTATATAAGCTCATTGCCGGCTTAACGGGGCAATTTTTCATATCAACGTCAAAAGACGGCGGATATCCGTACATGGAAATGCCCATCCTGCACATATCAAGGTGCATTTTTTTGTCCTGCCAAATTGTTGCGGCACTGTTTGAAGCGTGGCAAATCACGTTAAACCCTGCGCTTTTAACGGCGTTTACCGCAGATAAAAAGCGCATAAACTGTTTTTGCGTAAAGCTCTTATCGGTTTCGTCCGCGGTGGCAAAATGTGTAAACATGCCCGTTAAATTTACGTTAGAGGCTTTCTTTAAAGCGGCTAAAACGCAGTCGAGCTCTTCATCTGTTCTTAAACCTATTCTTCCCATTCCCGTGTCTATTTTCAGGTGAGCTTTCGCCGTTTTATTGAGCTTTTTCGCTTCCTCGTCGAGAATCAAAATCTGCTCTTCCGTATAAACCGTAACGGTGATGTCGGCGGATATAAGTTTTTCATAAGCCGGCCTCTCAACGCCGGATAAAATAAGTATAACTCCGTCTTTAATATAACTTCTAAGCTCCAGCGCTTCTTCCGGAGTGGCTACGGCAAAATTTCTTACTCCGGTATCATACGCCGCCAAAGAAACTTCCTTTACGCCGTGGCCGTAAGCGTCCGCTTTAACAACCGCCATTACATCCGTGCCTGCGCATTTTTTCAAAAGCTCTATATTTCTTTTAATTGCGTCAAGATCAACTCTTGCATACGTTCTTCTAAGAATAAGATCATCCCCGTTTCAAATTAATTTATTTTCCGACATAAATTATACTATATTTTCAACAAATCGTACCGCCAATAGACAAAAAATTTATAAAAAGAATTATAAAATACGTATAGAACAACAGCGGAGGTATTAACACATGAAAAAAATCGCTTCTCCATACGAACAAAAAGCAAGAGACTACGAGCAGGTAATAAAAGAACAGCGTGAGAGAATAATAACCTTAAGGGATGAAAATTCCCTGCTGAAAAAGGATTTAGACGAACTCAAAACAAAAAAGGAAGAAATAAGCCGCGCAATTTTATCCGCAGAAAAAAGCAAAACGCTTATCATAGAAGAAGCAAAAAAGCGCGCGGAGCAAATACTTTTGGCAGCAAAGAACGACGCAAAGCAAAACGAACAAAGCGTCAGATACTACTGCAATTCTCTTTACGAGCTCGAGGTTCGCTGCGAAAGAATTTTAGAGGGGATTTCAAGAGAATTAAAGAAGACGGACAGAGCTTCTTTAAAGCTCGTAAAATAACTAAACCCCCAAAAGCCGCAGAAAATCCTCTTCCGAAATCACCTCTATCCCCAAGGCCTGCGCCTTTGAAAGCTTGCTTCCCGCATTTTTTCCCGCAATAAGAATATCCGTCGATTTACCCACTGAGCTTTGGACGTTTCCGCCCGCCGCAATAACCGCGTCGGCGGCTTCTTTTCTTGAAAAACGTTCAAGCGTGCCTGTAATAACGGCGTTTTTCCCGGAAAACTCACCGGACTTGGCTTCGTAGCTTTTGGGACATACTCCTTTTTCAAAAAGCTTTCCAAGCGTTTTATTTACGCCCTCGCTTTTAAAGAAATCAAGTATACAG
>CAKSBK010000103.1 GCA_934438035.1 uncultured Christensenellaceae bacterium | reverse complement strand
TGTAACCATGGTGCCCGTGCTTCCGACTTCAAGAACATACGCTCCGACCGCAGAAGAATCCAACACCTCTCTCGTCTTTGCGCCGAGATATCCGTCTGCGTCAAGTCCGTTTTGCTGCTGGAAAAGCTTAACCGCTTCTATCATAGCGCTGCCGTATTTTCCGTCAACCGTACCGAAGAAATATCCCAGCGTCTGCAATTTTGTTTGATACTTCGTAACAAGCGTGCCCGAATCTCCCGAGCCTAATACATTTGCCTTAACGTCGTCGGAAAACAATACTTCTCTTGATTCTTTTCCTATCTTACCGTCCGGAGTCAAGCCGTTTTTGTTTTGGAAGCGAATTACGCCCTCCTGGGTTTCCGAGCCGAAATACCCCGTCGCCTTTTGAATAAACCCAAGCTCAACAAGTCTTTCCTGAAGCTGCTGAACATCCGTTCCCTCGGAGCCTGTGCCTACGTAATATTCAGGCGCGTCCTCCGAAAACAGCTTTACATACGTTCCCTTATCCACTACGCCGTCAGACTTAAAGCCGCAGCTCTTTTGGAAAGATATGACCGCCTGCTGAGTGGTTTCTCCGAATTCGTAGGTAGGCTCGTCCTCTCCCAAGTAGCCTAGCTCCATAAGCCTGCTTTGAATTTTTCTTACCTCGGAATGGTCGTCTCCCAATTGATAAGTCTCCTGCGGAGGATCGTCGGGGCGTTCCTCAACCTTGCCTATCATCGCGTTCTTCTGCGTATCGGAAAGCGTGACAAGGTCGTTTAACGGCTCTATGTTTCCTACCGTAAGATTTGCTATATCAGCAGGCTCGTCCATGCTTACAGGCTTGCTGCCGCCAAGCGTAAATATAAGCGTAAGCGCTACCGCCAAAACAACGGCTCCCCCCGCAGCTGCGGTAATAATTTTGGTTTTTTTGGAAAGCGCAGCGGCTTTTTTTACTATTCCCGCAAAAAAAGCGCTTATAGCTGAGAATAACCCCGCAAAAAACGCGCCTATTCCGGAAAACAGCTTTTTAAAAAAGCTGCCCGCATTTTTAATTATATTATTTTTTGTTTTCGCCCGTTTAAAAGAGGCTTGCACAGTTCCGCTTCTTTTAAAGCTTGCTCTGCTTCTCCTCGTCGAGCGTCTTCTGCTTACTTTCATAATGACCTCTCGAATTTTTTATATTAGCTATTATACTCCAAACAAGCTTGTTTGTATACGATAAACGGTTAACAATCACGAAATAAACCGTGAACAATTTATTAACTTTTCTCCTTTAACATATAGAGCAAAAAAAAACATTTGACACTTTTACCGTTTAGCTGTATAATATTTAAGCATTGATGTGCCTGTAGCTCAGCTGGATAGAGTGTTTGACTACGAATCAAAAGGTCGCGGGTTCGAATCCCTCCAGGCACGCCAGAAAAAGCCGCTTAACAAAAAGATGTTAAACGGCTTTTTTATTATCCTAAAATCACATCCGCAAGCTCGTAAACCTCGGTAAAAACGTAATCCGCATTTTTTGCCATATAGTCTATAAGCTCTGAGTTATAAATTCCCCAGCCCGCATACGCAAAATCCGTTCCCGCCGCTCTTGCCGTCTTAAGCCCCGTGGGCAAGTCGTCAACAAGCAAAATATCCTCTTTTTTTAAATCGTAGATTTTCTGTATCTCTGTCACTGCGTACGGCGAAGGCTTCTGAAGCTCTTTTTTAAGCTCGCATCCGAAAATTTTGTCCGGCTTAATCCCCATATTCGCTATATAATCCTGCAGAATATACTCCCTTGAGGATTGAGACAAAACGCAGATTATACCCCCCTGCGCTTTAAAGCTTCTCAAAACATCGCACAGCCCGGGAAAAAACTGCGGCATTATATTATCCGCATATTCCCGCCAGACATTCTCTTGATATTCAATTTCTTCTTCATTAAACTTAAGAACGTCCGTCATAAACGGATAAAACCCGTGCTTAATAACCTCGTCCATAAACTCCTCAAGAGTATAGCTTTCCTGCGGCCTAAGCTTTTTAAGCGCCGATACAAAGGCGGGGTAATTAACCGTAGGCGTGGAATTAACCGCAGTGTCGTCGTGGTCGATAATAAGGCATTTATATTTCATCAGCTGAAAAAGTGAAACCCCTTTCCTATTATTTCACTGGAATTGGTTATTGCAAGAAAAGCTCCCGGCTGCGCTTTTCTTATATAATTTCTGAGCTTCACCGCCTCATGCGGCTTCATAATCGTTATTACTACGGATTTATCCTTTCCCTTAAACGCCCCCTCCGCGTTAAGCACAGTTGCGCTTCTTTTAAGAGTTCCCGTAATAAATTCACAAAGAGGCTTGGGGTCGTCGCAAATAATCGTAAAATACTTGCATAGGTTTATGTTTTCTATAACCCCGTCAATTACAAATGATTTCGCAATAAGCCCGCATGCCGAAAAAAGCCCCGTTTTAACGTCAAAAACAAAAAACGACGCAACCGCGACTATACAGTCCGCAAGTATAAGCGCTCTTCCGATATTAAGGGCGGAATACTTTTTAAATATCATCGCCAGGATATCCGTTCCCCCGCTTGAAGCGCCTATGTTAAAAAGTATCGCCGAGCTTACGGCAGGCAGCATTATCGCAAAAATAAGCTCCAAAACCGGCTCGTCCGTTATCGGTGCGCTTAAGGGCATAAGCTTCTCAAGCGCCCACAGCCCGGCGCTCGTAAGCAGGCTTACGTAAACGGTTTTAAAGCCGAAGCCCCTTCCCAAAAACGCAAAGCCCAAAATCAAAAGAAGCGTATTTAAAATAAATGTGGCGGTGCTTGCGGATATGGGCAATATTCTGGCTATTAATACCGCTATGCCCGTAACCCCGCCAAAAGTAAAGTTGTTAGGAAATTTAAACAGATATACTCCGAAAACCATCAGCATGGTCGCTAATGTTATAACGCCGAACTGTTTAACATTCTCTAAAAGCTTGTTTTCTTTCATTGTCCTCTTTAAAACTCTATAAGCGTTCCCGGTTTAATGTTTAAAACATCCGCCTTGGTAAGCCTTCCCATATCCTCCGCAGACTGCGTAAGAATAGGGAAAGTCATATAATGCATGGGTATAACCGCGCTTACTCCCAAAATATCCGCCGCCATTGCCGCCGCTTTAACGTCCATAGTATAAACGCTGCCCACGGGAAGAAGCGCTATTCTCGGCGAATAGAGCGCTTTAAAATACTCCATCGACGCCATAAGCCCCGTGTCTCCGGCATGGTAAACGACGTCTCCGTCAATGTCAATCATAAAGCCGGAGGGCTCTCCCGTTTCGCTCGAATGGGTCGCCTCCACCATGGTGATTTTAAATCCCTTTTCTTCTACCGTTCCGCCTATATTCATTCCGTTGCCGTTCTTTATCTGGGAAGGCAAAAAGCCGTAATCTCGCAACAGTCTTGACGTAAGCTCCGGCTGAGCGATGAGCGTCGCCTCGGGGAATTTCTTTAATATCTCTCCCGCTTCGCCGACGTGGTCGTCGTGGTCGTGAGTAACAAGCACTAAATCCACTCTTTTTAAATCCCGAACGCCCATAACGCCCATAGGATTTGAAAGCCACGGGTCAATAAGTATTACCGCACCGTCTTCCCTTTTAATTTCAAAAGCGGCGTGCCCTAACCATTTTATAGAATAGCTCATGATTTTCCCTCCGAAAAATAATATTTCTATATAAATTTTACACTACCCGTATAAAAAAAACAATTAAAAACCTCAAACTTTCGCCTGAGGTTAAAAGCATTATTCTCCTGAACCCGAAGAACCGGACGCCGACGGAGCAGGAGCCGAAGGCGTAGGAGCCGAGGTCGTAGGCGTAGGCGCCGTACTCGAAGTTGGGGGCGTAGGCGTAACCTCCGGCTTATTCGGGTCAAGGTCGCTTCCCTCGCCTATAAGCGTGATTCCGTTAAACGC
Source organism: uncultured Christensenellaceae bacterium (assembly GCA_934438035.1). Lineage (GTDB taxonomy): Bacteria > Bacillota > Clostridia > Christensenellales > Christensenellaceae > HGM11616. The sequence goes on along the minus strand of CAKSBK010000103.1, from coordinate 1,181 downwards.
CTTATATGTTGACTTTGCAAGCGGCTCCGTCTTTATTATTTTGCCGTCCTTCCAATAATTCTTATAGGACATCCATGTGGAACCTATTTTCCTCTTCTGCTTAACTTCTTTATAGCTTGCGGGCTTGCCCTTTACAACCTGGTAAGCCATCTCTCCGCTCGGGTTAACAACGCCCGTCTGCTTTGAGGAAAGCGTTATTTTGTCAAAGTCCCCTGAGAACTTCTCCCCGTATATTTCAAAATATACGTGTCTGTTGACGTTATAGCCGACTATTAATATATCGCTGTTCGTATTGTTTTTGAACTTAAAATCTATAGTTCCCGTGTTTATCGTTGCGTCAAGACCGCCCTCAACGTAAGAAAGCTTTTCGGAATGATTCTGTCTGTAAACGATTTCAAGGTCGGACTTTACAACGGCGTTATAAAGCGTGGTTGCAACCTGGCAAACTCCGCCGCCCGCCTGCGTTTCCGTAGAGCCGTTAACTAAAGCGCCGCCCGCCTGATAGCCGTTTGCATACGTTCTGTCCCCTATGGTTCTATTCATAGAGAATATGTCGCCCGGCTTTAACACCGTTCCGTTAACGTGACCGGTCGCCTTTTCTATGTTATGCACTCTTGTCGCATATCCGTGAGACGCGTCGTTATAGCTCGTTACGGCGGAAGCCCTGAAGCTGTATTTGTTTTTTAAGGATTCGGCTGTAACCTCGGGCTCGACAACCGTTGTCGCAACCTCAAGCGCGCCTCCCTTTCTCTCCGAAAAGAGCCTTGTTATTTCATCATACATAGCGTTTGTGTCAATAGTAACTCCGGACTGACCTTCGACTATCTCCACCTTTTCCCCCTCGGGAGCGCTCATGTTTATTTTCCATGTAGCGTCTTTTGCCTCGGTGGTATATTTATCGGCAACGGTTTCAAGCTTGTTTCTTAAGGAATCCTCGTCAATTTCCGGAGAGGTCTCAAAATTTCTGCCCTCGGACTTAATCGTCTCGTATTCTTTAACCGCCGCCTTTGCGTCGCTTAAATCTATTACGTTATATGCCTTGTTCATAACGTTTCTCAAGTCGTAATTAACTATAAAACCGTTAGACTGCTTTATAACTACCGTCTGTCCGTCAATATCGAAAGTATATTCCATGTCGGCAAGCGTTTTTGCATGAGCATCGTCGATTGCGGCTCTTGCTT
>CAKSBK010000102.1 GCA_934438035.1 uncultured Christensenellaceae bacterium | reverse complement strand
GCAAAACCGCATAGTTTTTTCAGATTCTGCGAAAAAACAGGTCTACAAGACGGGTATTATGAACGACCCCGAGCTTATAGACAGGCTTTATAACGCAGGGGCAACCTTTTCTTCACCTATAGAAGAGCAGATGTCTCCTCTGCTTTCTTTCCTCTTATATTGGATACTCCCCATTGTTATATTCATAATTATAGGGCAGATAATCTCAAGAAAGATAATCGATAAAGCGGGAAACGGCAATTCAATGGCGTTCGGCATGGGCAAGAGCAACGCAAGAGTATATGTCGAATCCACAGAGGGAATACATTTTTCCGACGTTGCGGGAGAAGACGAAGCAAAAGAGAATTTAGCCGAAATAGTTGATTATCTTCATAATCCCAAGAAATATGCCGAGGTCGGCGCTTCAATGCCTAAGGGTCTTCTTTTGGTAGGCCCTCCCGGAACGGGAAAAACGATGCTTGCAAAAGCGGTCGCCGGTGAAGCGGGCGTGCCTTTCTTTTCAATTTCCGGTTCGGAATTTGTTGAAATGTTCGTGGGAATGGGCGCCTCAAAAGTTAGAGACTTATTTAAACAGGCAAAGGAAAAAGCTCCCTGCATAGTCTTTATAGACGAAATAGACGCTATCGGCGGAAAAAGAGACAACCGAATGGGCGGAAACGACGAAAGAGAGCAAACCTTAAACCAGCTCTTAACTGAGATGGACGGCTTTGAAGGCTCGGGCGGGGTTATAATTCTCGCCGCAACAAACCGCCCCGAATCTTTAGACCCTGCGCTTCTGCGTCCGGGCAGATTTGACAGACGCGTTCCCGTTGAGCTTCCCGACCTTAAAGGAAGAGAGGCCATTTTAAAAGTACATGCCAAAAAGATAAAGCATGACTCAAATATAGACTTCTCAAAAATAGCCAGAATGGCGGCGGGCGCATCCGGCGCAGAGCTTGCAAACATGGTTAACGAAGCGGCGTTAAGAGCCGTCCGCTCCGGAAGAAAGGAAGCTACTCAGGCGGATCTCGAAGAAAGCGTCGAGGTGGTAATAGCAGGCTATCAAAAGAAAAATGCGATACTTTCGGATTCCGAAAAGCTTATCGTTTCATACCACGAAATCGGTCACGCGCTTGTAGCCGCAAAGCAGACCGGCTCCGAGCCCGTTCAAAAGATAACCATCATCCCGAGAACGTCGGGCGCTTTAGGCTATACAATGCAGGTGGAGACGGCGGATAAAAACCTTCTTTCAAAAGAGGAGATATTAAATAAAATCGCCACGTTTACGGCGGGAAGAGCCGCAGAGGAGGTTGTTTTTAACAGCATTACTACCGGCGCTTCAAACGATATCGAGCAGGCCACAAGACTTGCAAGAATGATGATAACCCGCTACGGAATGTCGGATGAATTTGACATGGTTGCGCTTGAAACAGTGCAGAATCAATATTTGGGAGGCGACAGCTCCTATTCCTGCTCTGCGGAAACTCAGCAGAAAATAGATAAGAAGGTAGTTGAAATCGTTAAAGCGGAACACGAAAAAGCCAAAAACATTCTTATCGAAAACAGAGCTAAGCTTGACGAGGCGGCAAAATATTTATACGACCACGAAACAATAACAGGCGAAGAGTTTATGGAAATACTCGGCAAATAAACCAAAACGACCCCGAAAGTTTCGGGGTCGTTTTTTTTACCGAAATTCAGGTTTTCTGTTTTAAAGGCGGCTTATTTTCCGCAGCACGGATTATATAAGCCGCATAGGCTATGCAAACCACGCATAAAAACACGCTTACCGCTACTTCACCCCATACGGGCATATTTTTATTTGAAAATGCGGACAGAGCGTTTATTGCCGAATGCGTAACCGCCGCGGCAACTATACTTCCCGTCTTATAAAATATAACGGTAAACAAAAAGCCTATCGCCGCAGCGTAGCAAATCTGTAAAAGCGTGGAAAAAGGCTCCGCTCCGTTTATAAGGTTAACCGCATGCCCCGCGCCGAAAGTAAGAGAAGAAATTATAACCGCTTTTTTAACTCCGTCCTTTAACAAAGCCTTAAACAAAAATCCCCGGAAAATAATCTCCTCCAAAAAGCCCGTAAAGAGCATGCCTGCTACATAAAGCACGGTTTCGGCGCAAGAATAATTTATATAGAGCCCAAACCACATATTTGTTGCGGCTGAAAATATAAGCGGGATATAATATATAAGCTTTTTGGCGGGAATTTTCGCGGCGCATAAACCATACTTCTCTTTTAAGCCGTTTTTCATTATAAACGCAATAATCACGGCTGAGAAAACAGCGCAAATAGGCGCCGTCACGGCTTTTTTTACTCCTATAAGCTCCGAAACGCCGTCCGATACGCTCATCAGCGTCACATAGGCTCCTATCATGACAAGCGCAAACGCAAGCTCGCTCTTCTTATAAAGCTTTTCCATCGTTTTCCCCCTTAACCGCAAAAACCGCACCCTTAAAAGCGTTTGCAAGCGAATATTCCGTTTTCTTTTCGTCAAACTCGATGTCGTTATTCGCAAGCATGCTTGCATAGCCGTGCACAAACATGAATATCTGCATAAATATCTCCTTGGCTTCTTTTTCATTAACCCCGGAAGTCTTTTTTAAAACGTTCAAAACGGGCGTTAACTCCTCTGCGTCTATCAGCTGCGTAATCCCTCTTCCCGCAAATTCGTTTGTCTGAAAAAGAAACTTGAAGAGGTTTTTTTCATACGCGGCAAAACGTATATAGTTAAGCCCTATTTCATGCATAGGCGAGCTCTTTTCGGAAAAATTCATCAAATAGCGCGTGTGAAATTCGTCCGCCGCTTTATAAGCCTGCGCTTTAATATCCTCTACGGAAGAAAAATAATAAAGCACCGGCTGCGTCGAACAGCCCAGCTTTTCCGAAATTCTGCGCGCCGTAATGCTCCCTGCACCCTCTTTTCTTGCAATTTCAAACGCCTCTTCAATTATCATTTCCCTCGTTATCTTCGCTTTCGGCGGCATATTCTCTCTCCTTTATATAACTTTCGTTATATAACATATATTATATTTCACTCTTTGTCAAGTATTTTTGTAAAAAAAGAAGAGCTTTCGCTCTTCTGTAAGACTTAAACTCAATAATATCCCCAAATTATCATAAATGCGTCCATCATTATCTCGTTTTCCTTTGAACGCTGCAATATGGCTGAAAGACCGGCGTCGCTCTGCTCGTTGGCTTTCTTTATAAACTCTTCCGAGAACTCAAGACTCGTTAAGCATTCCGCAATGCTCTTTTTAACCGCCTCGTCGCAGCCCTCGGGAACAATCGCCCCGTTAAGCTCGTAAACCGACATATAATAAGTGTCTATGCCCTCTTCAAAAGTATCCATATAGCCTACGTCCGCAATACCCGCATACACGGATATTTCCGCAGACTTTCCCGATTGCGTTTCGCAGACGGCGTTTGCGGTATATTCCGGAATACCCGCGGCGCTTAGCAACCCGCTTACGTTTTCGGCGCCCGTAACATTTATATTTTTTAACGGGGTAAACGTAACAGACTGCCCCAAATAATTTTGAAACTCCACAAACTCGCCCCATACCTCAAGAATACCCTTTGCGGTTTTATCCTCCAAAACAGGAGCATGAGCGAACATCTCTCCGCTTCCGTTTCCGGTTATAGGCCCCCATTTTTCCCAAGAGGCTCTTGCCGCCTGTGATTTTAATACAGGCTCCAGCTTTCCGTATCTGAAAAAGCTCATGCCGTCGTCCTCAGGGTTTTGAACGTTTATCCCTAAATACACTCCGTCTCCGACGGTGCTTACAACCCATCCCTTGGGGATTTTAATCGAAAAGCCGTCTCCCTTGTAAGTTTCAAGCTCCAAACCGGAAGCCTTGCTCGGCAAAACAACGGATTCTTCCTTTGTCTTGACGGGTGCGGGTTCGCTTGTCTTTTCCACGGCGCCGTCCGCCTTAAAGCATCCCGTTAAATTAACGGCGAGCATAAGCGCCGTAAGTATAAGCAAAAGTATCCTCTTCATTATTACTTCTCCGTTACACATTAATATTTATATTAATTATATCACAAAACAGAAAAGAAACGATGTATTTCAAAACCGGCAATTGACAATTCAGAAAATAGGTTTTGCTTCGCTACAGCCTAACCTTGTTTTTTCTCGCGGTATGATAAAACGACATGTGACTTGCCGCTTTATAGCACCACCTCGGAAGCGGCGCTTTTACTTTTTTATCGCCGAAAAATTCTCCGTTATTTACCGCTCCCGCAAGCTTATCCATCGCCTTTCTTTCATATCTCAAAAAAATCGGAGCGCTCCTGTTAAGAACGCAGACAAGCGCTCCTCCCCCAAAGCATACCGAGCCCGAATATCTCGCCCCCGTTTGCGCACAAAAGTTCCTTAACAGTCTAACGGCGTTTTCACAATGGCTGTTTTCGTAAAAGCCGCAGTTTATAACGCAATATATGGCAGTTCTTTTTTCTATCCCCGCATGCGCCAGTCTGTCTAAAAACATAAGCGCATGCGAGGGCGCAGAATCAAAATACAGCGGAAAAACCATTATAATCTTTTTTGCGCAAGCCGCTCGCCTTAAGGCAAGCTCGTCTCTAAAGTCGTCTTTAACATATAAAACAAACGCATTTTCTATCTTTTTTAAAAGAGTATCCGTAAAAACTCCGCTTGCGCCGTTATTTCCGTGCGGACTTAAATTGATTACCGCCGTGCTCATACCGGCGCCTCCGAAACGCTTCTTTCGTTTTTATAAAAACTTACTTCTTTAAGCACGGCACCCAAATTTTCCGCATTTGCACGAGCAAGCTCCCTTGCGGCGTCTTTTTCTTCCTGCCCTCCTGCTCCGTAAAACAAAACTCTCATATTCAAATTTCCCGCATAGCGCGGCTTATGGCGCATAATTCCCTTTCTTATTTCAAAAAGTGCGCTCACATATGAAACAGACCTGTCAAGCACGTTTTTTACAAATGAGCTGTATCCCCCGAAATGACATTCGCTTATAATCACCACCTCGCACGAAAGCCCCATAAGAAGCCCCATGTTTTGGTATCCGTCCTTTAAAGCGCACCTGCCCGGGGTCTTAAGCCAGCAGCAAAAGCAGCCCCTGCACGGCTTTATCTTTCCGTTATTTAATATAAGTATATCTCCCCTCGGC
>CAKSBK010000101.1 GCA_934438035.1 uncultured Christensenellaceae bacterium | reverse complement strand
CCTTACGGCTGCAAATATGACGCTGTAAGCGAAAAATACGGAAATCTTAAAATAGATATAGGCATTCCGGGAAAGTTTACGGTTTACAATACGCTCGGGGCGGCTTCGCTTTTAAAGATGCTGGGAATTGACGACGAGCATATTCATAACGGAATAAACGGCTTAAAGAGCGTTGCGGGAAGATTCCAGCGCCTTGACACAAGGGGAGGGGATTATTCCGTTATTCTTGATTACTGCCACACGCCGGACAGCCTTGAAAGCACTCTTAAAACCGTTAAGGGCTTTGCCAAAGGCAGGGTTATAAGCATTTTCGGCTGCGGCGGCAACAGAGACAAATTAAAGCGCCCTATAATGGGAAGAATTTCCGGAGAGATTGCGGATTTTTCGATAGTAACCTCCGATAACCCGAGATATGAAAATCCGGACGATATTATCGATATGATTATTCCCGGGCTTGAAGTATGTAAGAATAGAAAACAGACGGGAAGCAATCAAATATGCTCTGGAAAACGCAAAAAAGGACGACGTAATAGTTCTTTGCGGCAAAGGACATGAGGACTATCAGGAAATATGCGGAGTTAAATATCCGTTTGACGAAAAGACCGTTGTTTGCGAAATTCTAGACGAACTCGGAAGATAAAATCAGGAGCGCCGTATACGGTGCTCTTTAAGATTATAATAATTTATAAGAGGAACATATGAAGACATTGATAATTTCGGTGCTGGTATCATTTGCGGCTGCGCTTATTTCGGGTAGATTTATTATCCCTGCATTAAGAAAGCATAAAGCAGGTCAGCATATAAGAGAAGACGGCCCTCAGGAGCATAAGAAAAAAGAGGGAACGCCGACTATGGGCGGAGTAATAATCATGATAGGCACGCTTGCGGCGATGCTTCTGTATTTAAGACAGGAGACGGGTTACGCATGGTTTGCGCTTATAGGAGCGCTTGCGTATGGGCTTATCGGGCTTATTGACGATATGATAATCGTTTTAAAGCATAGAAGCGAGGGCTTGACTCCTAAGCAGAAGCTTATACTTCAGTTTGTATTCGGAGTGCTTATATCGGTATATGCATATCTTGACCCCGCTATAGGAAGCGCTATATATATTCCGATTGCGAATGTATATGTGGATTTCGGGTGGTTTTATATTCCGTTTAACGTGTTTTTCCTCATGGCGCTTACTAACAGCGTTAACCTTACGGACGGCCTTGACGGTCTTGCGGGAGGCGTAAGCCTGGTTAACACGGTAACGTTTGCCGTTATCTTTATGGGTCTTGTTTCTACGTTTACGTGGTCGTTTGACATGATGATATTTGCAGCTGCGGTTACCGGCGGAATAATGGGATTTTTAAGATATAACGCATATCCCGCAAAAGTATTTATGGGAGATACGGGTGCGTTTTTCTTGGGAGGAGCGCTCTCAATGCTTGCCATTATAAGCAAGCTTCAGATAATAATCCCCGTTATGGGCTTTATGTTTGTGCTTTCCTCGGTCTCCTGCATAATACAGGTTTTGCATTATAAGCGTACAAAAAAACGCGTGTTTAAAATGGCGCCCATTCATCATCATTTTGAGCTTTGCGGAATACATGAGACGAAAATTGTTGTTATGTATATGATGATAACGGCGGTGCTTTGTTTAATAACGCTGCTTATTTTAAGTTGACAGAGGTGAAAAAAGTTGGAGTTTAAAAATAAAAGGGTAATGGTTGTAGGTATGGCGGCAAGCGGAATTTCCGCCGCTAAGCTGCTTTTAAAGCTTGGGGCAAAGGTTTATTTATATGACGCAAAGCCGGCTTCATCTTTTGACCTTACAGGTCTTTCCGATAAGTGCGTTTTAAGATTCGAAGCCGACCCGAAAAGCGTTGTTGACGAATGCGATATTTTGGTTATGAGCCCGGGAGTTCCCGTAAGAATCCCGTTTGTAGATTATGCAAAGAGCGAGAATAAACCTGTTATAGCGGAAATTGAGCTCGGTTTTTTAACTTCCGAGGCTGATTTTGTTACCATAAGCGGAACGAACGGTAAAACGACTACCACTGCTCTTACCGGAGAAATATTTAAAAATGCGGGAAAGACGACGTATGTCCTCGGAAATATAGGAATACCGATATGCGAGCATTCTTACGAGACAAAAAAGGGAGACGTCATAGTTGCGGAAACCGCTGCGCTTCAGCTTGAGACGATAGATACGTTTCACCCCCGCGCCGCGGCGCTTTTAAACGTAACGGAAGACCATTTAAATCGTTTTAAGACGATGGAGTATTATACTGCATGCAAAATGCGCATGTTTGAAAATATGACTGAAAACGACTATGCGGTTTTAAATAAGGATGACGAGCTTGCTTCAAAACAGGCGGTGAATATTAAAAATGCGCAGCTTGTTTGGTTTTCAAGAAAAGAAAAGGTTAAGGGAGCATATGTTAAAGACGGGCGCATAGTATTTAATTACGGCGGAGTTTATGCGGAAATCTGCGGTGCAGACGAGCTTATAATTCCCGGTCCGCATAATCTTGAAAATGCGCTTGCGGCAACCGCGCTTGCAATGGTGATGGGCATTGAACCTGAGGTCATAGCGCATACGTTAAGAACGTTTAAGGGCGTTGAGCACAGAATAGAGTTTGTAGGTGCGGTGAACGGCATAAGCTTTATTAACGACAGCAAGGGAACCAATCCCGATGCAACGATTAAGGCGATTAATTCAATGAAAGCGCCCACGGTTCTCATTTTGGGCGGGTATGATAAAAACAATGAGTTTGACACGCTGTTTTCGCAGTTTACGGACAATATTAAAAATATAGTTATTTTAGGTGCGACTAAAGAAAAAATAAAAGCTGCGGCAGACCGTGCGGGATATAAAAACTATGTTCTTGCGGACACGTTTGAAGAAGCGGTTTTAAAGGCATACGAGCTGTGTGAAAAGGGGGGCAACGTGCTTCTTTCGCCTGCCTGCGCAAGCTGGGATATGTTCAAATGCTTTGAGCAAAGAGGAGAGGTATTTAAGGAAATAGTAAGTAAGCTGAGGTGATTTTGTGGGAAAAGTAACTTCGCTTGACGAGAGAAGAAAAAGAAAGGCCGAAGAAGAGACAAAGAACCGCCGTGCGCGGCTTGAGAGGCTGCCTGAAAACGACGTTAAGGTGATTTATAAAAAAACCATAGACTACAGTCTGCTTGTTCCCGTGGTATTGCTTATTGCTCTCGGGCTTGTTATGGTTTTCAGCTCAAGCTACTACGCTTCGGAATACAGAAACGCTTCAAGCGGCAGTCCGCAGTATTTCTTTATTAAGCAGCTGCTGTTTGTTGTTGCGGGCTTTGTATTTATGGCGCTTCTTTCATTTTTTGACTACCACAGGTTTTATTGCCTTAAAACGGAGCGCTTTAATAAAAATATACCGTATTATGAGAAAACCTACGTATGGGTTCTTGTCGTGGGCTTTATTCTTTCTGTTCTGGTTTTTGTTCCGGGAATAGGTTCATCAACCAACGAATCTTCAAGATGGATAAGAATAGCGGGCATTACGCTTATGCCTGCAGAGCCAATGAAAGCGGCGCTGATAGTGTTTTTCGGGTGCAGTATAGGCAATAATCCTAGAAAAGTCAGCAGGATAAACCGACAGATGACTTTATACGTCGCTGTTTATGCGGCGATATGCGTAATTACGTATTTTCAGAGAAACTTTTCTGCTATAATTTGTTACACCCTGCTGTTTATAATAATTCTCTTTGCGGCGGGTATGGATTCTAAGCAGATGCTTATTATTTTAGGCACTCTTGCCGGACTTTTGGTTTTATTCGTGTTTTTTGAGGGATACAGAGCGTCGAGAATAACCTCATGGTATAACATGCTTAAGGAGTCTTTGGGGCTTCCGTATGAAGAGGTTGACAAGGACGCAAAATGGCAGGTTCAGCAGTCCCTTTACGCTATAGGGACGGGCGGACTTTTCGGCAAAGGCATAGGAAATTCCGTCCAGAAATATCTGTGGCTTTCATTGGGAGAGACGGACTTTATTTTCGCTATAGTTGCGGAAGAGACGGGGCTTTTCGGTTGTCTCTTTGTAATTTTGCTTTACGGATATATTATTTACAGAGGAATGAATATTGCAAAAGCTGCGCCCGACCTTACTGGGAGGCTTATAGCAACGGGAATTACCGCTATATTTGCGATTCAGGTAGTGCTGAATATGGGGGTTACGACGGGGCTTATTCCCAATACCGGCGTTGTCTTGCCCTTTTTAAGCTACGGAGGCTCTTCCGTAGTTATATTCATGTGTATGATAGGCGTGCTTCTTAACATATCGAAGCAATGTACGCCGATAATGCCTTTAAGGCTTTTAAAAGGAAAACCACAGACCGTTGAAAGAAGAAATGTAGGAAAAAACCCCGTCTCATCAAACAAAAGGGAGCGCGGCGACGGTAAAAAAGAATGGAAAATATGATTTTTTAACTTATTTTCACCTTTAAAACACAATATACATTTAGAATACTCTTACAACAGAAAAAACGGAGGAACAGATATGTATCATATTCTTGTTGTTGACGATGAACCGAAAATTCGAGAGATGATAAAAAAATATGCCGAGTTTGAAAATTACAAGGTAACCGAAGCGCAGGACGGAATGGAGGCGGTTGATCTCTGCAGGTCTGTAGATTTTGACCTGATAATAATGGACGTCATGATGCCTGAGCTTGACGGCTTTTCTGCAGCAAGAGAAATACTTAAATTTAAAGATATTCCCATAATAATGCTTTCGGCAAGAGGCGAGGAGTATGATAAAATACACGGCTTTGAGGTTGGAGTGGACGACTATGTAGTTAAGCCCTTTTCGCCGAGAGAACTGATGATGAGAATTAATGCGGTTATTAACCGCTCTCAAAAGACAGTAAAAAAGGATATAGGGGATTTCGGAGGTCTCAAAATAGATTTTACGGCGAGAGTGGTTACGGTTGACGGTCAAAAGGTAGAGCTTTCTCCTAAAGAATATGATCTTTTGGTATACCTCGCTAAAAACGCGAATATTGCTCTTACGAGAGATAAAATATTAAACAACGTTTGGGGTTATGATTTTTACGGAGACGACAGAACGCTTGATACTCATATTAAGCTTTTGCGTTCCCGACTCGGAAAATACAGAGACCATATC
>CAKSBK010000100.1 GCA_934438035.1 uncultured Christensenellaceae bacterium | reverse complement strand
TTTCATATGTCTGCGAAACCGAGGCTGCAACGGTATGCGCGGCTCTTTGCGCGGCAGCGTGTCTTCTTGCAAACGGTGATCCTGGCTTCGCCGTTTCTTTAATGCTCACATCCTTAACGGCGTCGCTCTTTAACAGAGTAATAAAGCCTCTCTTTGCGCCCGTTTTTCTTCTTTGTTCGTCCGTCTACGTTCTTCTCTTCTCGCTTGAGCTGATAAATCTTGCAGAATACGCAATTTCTTCTCTGTTATTTTTGCCCATACCCGCACGTTTTATAAGCAGAATTAAAATATATACCCTTCCGGAAGCGTCAAGAGAAAATACGCTCGGTCTCATGCAAAAACGCCTGCGCGAAGCTTCCTTGGGCGAAATAACAAAAATTTCGCGTTCCCTTAAAAGCGCCGCACGCGGGCTTAAAAGCGAAACCGAATTAAGAAAAAGTCCGGACATCCGATATTATATACAAAATATACCCGAACAGTGCTGTGAAAAATGCGAAAAATACGACGTTTGTTGGGATAAACAATTTAAAAACACTTACAGCTTCATGAAAAACATGTTTAACCGCTACAGGCTTGCGGGAAAAATCACGGAAAAAGATATTTCCTCGCAATACATAACAAGCTGCGAAAAGCCTAAAAGGCTTATTTCCGTGCTTAACGGAGTTTTTCACGATTATATTTGTTCCGTAAAATGGGAAAACAAGGTTTCCGAAAGCAGAATTGCCCTTTCCGAACAGCTTATCGGTGCGGCAAACGCCCTTTCTTCTTTAGAAAGCAGAATTTCACAGAAAATGAAAACAGACGGTAAAAAGGAAACGTCGCTTATATGCTCTCTAGATAAAAGCGGCGTTTACGTAAGCGACGTTATGTATATGGAAAGCTGCGGCGAGCCGTATGTAAGCATTCGCCTTAAGGGCTGCAAGCAAGACGGAGCGTGCAATAATAAAATTTTAAAATGCGTAAACGAAGTCTGCCAAACAAAAATGCACCTTAAGGGAGAACCCATATGCTCTAAAAGCGGCTGTGTTTTAAATTACGAGCCCGCACAGAATATATACTTAAAAACGGCTGTAAGCACCGCAAAAAAAGACGGCAGCGTAATTTCCGGAGACACATATTCTCTAAAGCCGCTTTCCGACGGCAGATATATGCTGCTGATATGCGACGGAATGGGCAGCGGCGAAACGGCTCACCGTGAAAGCAGCTGCGCCGCAGGATTAATTGAAGATTTTTACACTGCCGGATTTAAAAGCAGCGACATTCTTAACATGACAAATAAACTGATGCTGCTTTCCTCCTCAGACGAAGTGTTTTCGGCGCTTGACCTATGCATAGTCGATATGCGTAACTCCGTTGCGCACTTTTCCAAAATAGGCGCCCCTCATTCATATATTTTAAAGGAAAACGGAATACGCAGAGTCTCCGGCGGCGCACTTCCCTTAGGTATTTTAGAAGACCTTGAGCCTGCAGAGCATACTGCCGAGCTTTGTCCGGGAGACCTGATAATAATGTTTTCCGACGGCGTTTCCGAAGCGGAATTGTCCGACAGCGTTGTTTATGAAGAAATAAAACGCATTTCGCGAATAGACAATGTAAACTTGATTGCGGATAAAATAATATCCTCCGCTTTAAAATCTTACGATGGAAAAGCGAAGGATGACATGACTGTAATAGTTTCAAGAATTGTCGCTTAAATCTTGTTTTTTTGCAAGTGAGTTGGTGTTTTGTGTTTTTGCATAAACAAGGAATTTACAAAACAAAAACTCGGTTATAAAATTAAGTATCATAGTAACCGCAAGCACTATATATTCGTTTACGCCCGCTTTTGCCGCGGCATTTCCGGCTATTGTCGAAAGCGGCGTAAACACAGCGTAATACGCCAAAACTTTAAGCATCGCCACGGGTACGTTTGCTGCGGATTTAAATGTATATCTTCTGTTTACCGTGAAATTATAAATTACCGAAGCAAGAAGCGCCGCAAGATACGCCGGCCAATAAGGCAGCTTTGCAAGCTCGTTTAATAATGTAAATGATAATACCTGAAGTATTCCGGCAGTAGCCGAAAAGAGCGTAAATTTAACCGCCTGCAAAACATGCTCTTTTTTTGAAAGCTTTTTTTCCATATTTCCTCCTTTTTTATTTATTTTTTATAAAACAAAACCGAATGAAAACTCATTCGGTCTCGTTAAACGGCTAAACCGTATAGATACGATGCTTTTAAAAGATCAGTGTCTTCTCTTTCTGGCAGCCTCAGCCTTCTTCTTTCTCTTTACGCTGGGCTTTTCATAGTGCTCGCGCTTTCTGATCTCAGCCATAACGCCGGCACGAGCGCACTTTCTCTTAAATCTTCTAAGAGCGGATTCTAAGGATTCGTTTTCTCCTACGCGAATTTCAGACATTGTTATCCCTCCCTCCATTTTTAAAGTAAACCGTTAGGTCATAAAATGGAACTACCATAGCTGTAAAAAATACAACAAACTAATTATAAAACACGGAGAGCACAAAGTCAACAGAAAATTGCGCTCTCCGTTTAAATCATAGTTTAGAAGCTATCAGCCCATTTTGGGGAGGATACCCTCAACGTCGTTATGCGGTCTCGGGATTACATGTACACCGTAAAGATCGCCGACTCTCTTTGCAGCTGCTGCACCTGCTTCAACTGCAGCCTTAACAGCTCCTACGTCGCCTCTTACCATTACCGTAACGAGACCGGAACCGATCTTCTCTTTGCCGATAAGATGAACGTTTGCAGCCTTAACCATAGCATCGGCAGCCTCGATAGCGCCGATAAGACCCTTTGTTTCTACCATACCAAGTGCTTCAATCATTGTTTATAGCCCCCTATTAATAGTTGTTGTTGATTATATTGGTGTTGCCTGTCGGGCACTGCTGCTTGCAGCGACCGCAGTTGATACATTTATGTCCGCTCTGCTCGCCCTTAACGATAGCTACACCGTTAGAAGTACCGAGTCTGTTAGCGCCGGCTTTAATCATGTTAACGGCGTCTTCATAATTTCTTACGCCGCCCGAAGCCTTAACGCCCATCGTGGGACCAACTGCCTCTCTCATAAGCTTAACATCCTCAACGGTTGCACCGCCGGTAGAGAAGCCTGTAGAGGTCTTAACAAAGTCCGCACCCGCATTCTTAGAAGCGAGGCAAGCCTTAACCTTCTCATCCTGAGTAAGTAAGCAGTTCTCTAAAATAACCTTTACAAGCGCATTTCCCTTAGCTGCCTGGCATACCGCACGGATGTCATCCTCAACCAACTGCCAATTGCCGCTCTTTATAGCGCCTACGTTGATAACCATATCAACCTCTTTAGCGCCCTTGCGGATAGCGTCCATAGTCTCAAACACTTTAGACTCAGTGGTCATAGCGCCGAGGGGGAAGCCTACTACGCAGCAAGGCGTAACTCCGGAACCTGCAAGCTGCTCTGCAACGAATTTAATATTGCCGGTATTTACGCAAACACTTGCGAAATGATACTGCTTTGCTTCGTCACAAATTTGCTTGATCTTGGAGATCGGTGCGTCAGCCTTAAGGAGAGTATGGTCAATATACTTAGCCATACCTGCAGGAGAAAGGTCGTTTGTTGCCGCAGCTGGGGTTCCCTGAGCATTCATCTGCGCAAGAACCTGCTCGACAGCCTGTCTTACAATTTCGTTAATATCCATTGTTTCCTCCCAATTTATTATATTATATTGATACCGTTCACATATCGGCAGGTTAACCCTTAACCGACACTTATATTATCGCAAACTTTGATATGAATTGCAATAAAAAATTTGTCATAACAACTGTATTTTTTACCATACATTTAATACATTTATAAAGTACAACGTGCAATCAACGCCTCTTTAAATCAAAATGTTTGAAAAATCAAAAAAAGTATAGTATCATAGTTAGTGATTTTAAAACATATTTTTAATCTTAAAGGAGCAACCTTATATGAAAACAGCAGTTTTCGGCGATTCCGCCGCGGCTCTTAACACCGCAATAAAAATAGCTTCCGCCGGCAACGACGTCCAGCTTGTTTGCGACGGTTTAAATAGAGAGGGCGTAACCGCCATTACTTACGATAAAATGCGTGGAAAATACGACGTTATAGTATTCATCGACGACGCGGACAACAAGCTTCTGTCTTGGCAGGCAGGTCAATTTTTAAAGCCCGACGGCTATATAATCACCCTTCAGCCGGGCGCTCCCGAGGAAGAATTAAAAGCGAACTTCGGCGAAAACAGAGTTGTCTTCGGAATATACGGCGAAGATAAAATTCTTTTGGAAGCTTCCCAAAACGCCGAAAAAGCGGCTTTTCTTTTAGACGCGCAGATATGCGAAAACATAACCGAAAAGAGATTTTCCTCGATGTGCGAGGCGGCTTTCGGGGGGATTTCCTCCGTTGCGGGCTGTTCCATGGAGCTTATATGCGCAAACGAGGCGTGGATTAATATAATGGTAAATACTGCTAAAGAGTTTTTTGCCATATGCGAAAAAAAACAAGTTTACGGTCTTACTTTAAACGGATATATTCCCGCAGACCTTTTAACTATGCGCGGCTTCTTTAAGAAAAAATATCCCGCAAAAAAAATCTGCGCGGCAGTTCCGGATTATTCTAAAAAAACTCCGGTAAGCGAATTTGAAGCCATAGTAAGCTACGCAAAAGCCTGCGGCACCGACGCACCGTACTGCAATATAACTCTTCGCCTTTTAAAGGGTATTTCATCGGGAAAAATCAAAAGAGGTCCCGCAAACGTCAAAAGTTATTTAAGCTAAGTAAAAAAGCCCGTATACCTTTAAGTATACAGGCTTTTTTTATTGCATAAGCTCTTTTACAACATCTCGAAGGGTGGTTTCTTCGCCGACATTTCCCGGAAAAATCACATACGGGAGACCCGGGAACTTGCTTTCTTCCCCCGTTTGCCAAACAGGTATTCCCGGAGCCGGCTGTCCTAAGACAACGGCCTTTTTAACGCCAAGACCCTTTGTTCCGACGTCGCTTGAGGTTATCCCTCCTTTTGCGACTATAAACGAGGGAGTAACGTTAAGCTTTGTTATTACCGACGTAAGCGCGTCAGAAATCTCCACCGACGCTTTTAACGCCGCCTCTTTATCTCCGTTAAAATCCAATACCGCTCTTGAAGTATATACG
>CAKSBK010000099.1 GCA_934438035.1 uncultured Christensenellaceae bacterium | reverse complement strand
CTTTAAGGGTTATTATCCGCTGAGTGAAAAAGAGACGTCGGCAATGGCGGAGTTTACAAAGAAAATAGCCCCCGCCGCCGCTTTAAGCTTTCACGCAAAGGGGGAGGAGATTTATTTTGCGGATGAAAATACTCCCGAGGTATTTACTAAAAGCAAGAGGCTTGCAGAAGAGCTTTCCTTAAGAAGCGGCTACCGCTTAAACGAGGTTTCAAAAAATCCCGAAATATACGCCGCCGGCTATGAAAATTGGTTTAGGGAGCGCTTTAAAAAGCCCTGTCTTTTAATCGAGCTTACGCCTTATAACATGAGCCCTTACGCATATTCCTTTGAGGAATGGGAAAACATGACGGCGGCGGCAAGCGGTATTATAGGCGCGTTTGCGGAATTATTTAATGAAAAATGGTAACAAATATGTAAAATAAGCATAAAAAAGGCGCTTTTACAATATATTCAAAAAAAAGCAATTGCCAAATTATGGGGAAGACTATATAATATACATACTGAAAATGAGAATGAAGAATTTTAAGGAGAATGGCGATGGCTGTTGAGTATTTTCACATAAGAGAAAGTGATTACGACCTTATGGACCAGCTCGTGGAGCTGGAAACGCAGATTCATCAAAAGGGAGGTCTTTCCGTTTTTGAAATTCACTCGTTTATTCGCTACGGCAGGGTTTATGCTGCAGTTGAATATGACGAGGTTTTGGGCTGCGTTTATTTCATGAGAGATTTTGATAACCCGGGAAAGGCGTTTTTATACGGAATACTCATAAAGCCGGGCGAGACCTCAAAAAGACTTGCGGAGACTTTGCTGCTTTCCGCTTTTTCCGACCTTAAAGACAGCGGAATAAGAATGGTGGAGGTTACGGTTCACCCCTCAAACCACAAGGCTATAAGGATATACAGAGACATGCTTGATTTCCACATCATAAACCTGGGAGACGACGAAGACCCTGCGGATGAGGATTTTCTCGAGCTCAGAAAGACTCTTTAAATTTTACGGGGCAGAAAGCCCCTTTTTTGATATTTATGGAAACCGAAAGACTTGTTTTAAGAAGCGTGCTTGAAAGCGACGATAAAGCGCTTTACGAATATATGAGCGCCCCCGAGGTGGGCGTAAACGCAGGCTGGGCGCCGCATGGAAGCCTTGAGGAGACTCGGGGGATTATGCGCGCCGTGTTTTTAAATAATCCGTTTGTATTCGCCGTTGTTTTAAAAAGCACGGGAAGCGTTATAGGGACGGTCGGCTTTACGCAGAATGACGGAAAAAAGTTTATAGGGTATTCTCTTAAAAAAAGCTTCTGGGGCAGAGGGCTTATGACGGAGGCGGTTTCAAAGCTGCTGGAATTTGCGAAAAGAAGGGGCATAACTCAAGTTTACGCCGACGTTTACGGTTACAATATGCGCTCTGTAAAAGTACTTATTAAAAACGGTTTTACAAAAGTGCCGAACGGAGAATTTGAAGAAACGAGGTTTGACGGCGCAAAAATAAAAACGGAGCTTTACTATAAAAAACTATAGAAAAATACGTTTAAAACGCACCCGGCGAAAAACCTTGCGGGCGCGTTTTTTTATATAATCTGCGCGGAAAATTTCCCGAGTTAAAAATTAAAAAACTTAAGGCAAAGAAGTGCGAAAAGAAAAAATTACAAATTTTTCAATCGTTCAGTCTCCAAGTCTTCAACCACAAAGCTGCCGTCATTTATTTCGTTCAGTCGGGCTTTAATTTGATTTAACAATGACAATAAATCGACTTTAATATTTTTTAATTTATATTCATCAAACCAGCAAGACTTACCATGTGTATTAAACTCATAACAGCTATTATATAATTCAGAACATTCTAAATTTAATTTTGTTAAAATTTCGTCGTTATCGACAGTTTTAATTCCTGTTAGAGGCTCACCGGTTTCAACATCACTAATCCAAATCGGGCCCTGCATATAATCAAGCATCAAGCGTACTGTTTTTTTCTCTGAACTCATTTTCCATATCGTCCTTTCAATTTTAATGCAACTGTTTTATCTATCGGATAAGCGGTTACTATAAAGCCGTTTGTGCCTACGCCTGTCAGTAGATAATACTGTTCCTTGAAATTATATAATTTTTCATAGCCTGTTTTCCCGTTTTTGTTTGTCTTGCGTGTATACTCAACTTTTCCGTTTGTAAAAACATAATTTAGATGAGAAGCAATGCTATCGCTGTTTATTTTATGCTTTTCTGCAAAATCTTTACTGTGTCGTTTATAATATGCTCAAGTCCTGCAGACGGATTACCTTTTTTTAACATACGGTTTGTCCTGTCTTATCCTTGGTTATAAAAATAATATCTTCTTTTCTGAATTTTACACTATTACGCTCAAGTTCATTGATTAATTTATTCGTTTCATTTTGTTTAGCCCCCCGTGTTTTACCGAACCCGCCGTGAAAACCTGCTCCCATCAGGCGCTCACCGCCTTTCGGCTTTTCATAAAGTCGCTGTCAAACTGCAGTACTTCGATGCCTTTTTCTTTGTATGGTAAAAATATTTTATCGGGAGCGGCGCCATAAACAACGATTGCGCTCGGTTCTAATTTATTTACTGTGTATTTCAAACCGTCGGCAAAGTATTTGCGATCCGAAAGCAATTTGACGGAACCGTGCGAACCGACTGCGATTATCCCGTGTTTTTGAATGCCTGTACAAGATGTTTCAAATGTACGCTCGTCTCCAAATCGAACATTCGGGATGACCGGCACACTGTTTTCCTGCAGCCAATGACCGATTGCACGGCTGCGGTAAATATTCCATTGCTGCATTACAAGCGGCATATCACGATAGACGCTAAAATCGGGAGTAATGACTCCGTCAAATTTCTTAAAAATAGGAAGATATGTTTTTGGTCTGTTCCATATTCTTTCAAAGTTTACATCATCATTTAAAAATTCCTTTAAAGCTCTCTTAGATTCTGTCCGGATTTAGGCTCGATAATGTATTCTGTCAAATTAGTCCTCCTCTTCTTTTTGTTTTAAGATGGTAAAAATCTGTTTGCTTGTTTCTTCATCCAAGGTGTTAAAATGTCTTGCAAAGCATATTGCAAGCTCACGGTTATCCGGAGAAATATCCTTAATGTTTAATTCAAGGGTTTCTCCGGATTCAATAACGGCATTTTGCAAGTCCTTTTGCTGTTCGGGCGAAAGGTTATATAAGTCCGCTAATTTGTAGTGCCAAGCGTTCGGCATTTTTTTCTTTCCGTTTTCAACAGCCGACAGAAATGCTGAGGAAACGTTTAAGTTTTCTGCCATGTCTTTTAATTTTTCGCCATGCTGTAATCTTAGCTTTCTCAAAAAAGCTCCGAGTTTTGTGCTCATAGCATTTCCTCCTTAACCAAATTGGGTTAACAATACTATATACTACATCTAATATTTTGTCAACCTATTTAGGTTAATTTTTCTTTGAAGAACATCTGATGCGCATATATGCGTCCCGAGTAAGCGGCTTTTAATTTTAATTCAAGAAAATTTTTTAAACGGGGCAAAAAGCTTCTCCCGGCTCAAACAACTTTTTGAAATAATGAAAAGAGAAAATGAAAAAATGCTCTTAAATAAATAAAAAGGTGTAATCACAATTCGGGATTACACCATAATTACAATTAAATGCCGCCTTATTAACCTGCCGCTTAAGGGCGGACGCATTTTATATGTAGCTCTTTTTTATGTTTTTTATTGCGGACTTCTCGAGGCGGGAAACCTGCGCTTGGGAAATGTGCACCTCCTCTGCAACCTCCATCTGCGTTTTACCCTCGAAATATCGTAAGTAAATTATGTTTTTTTCCCGCTCGTTTAACCTTTCGACCGCGTCTTTTAAGGTTAAAGAGCAAAGCCAGCGTTCGTCCGAATTTTTTTCGTCCGCAATTGAGTCTTCGATATAAAGCGCGTCCTCGCCGTCCTGATAAACGGGTGCGGAGAGACTTACGGGGTCCTGAACTGCGCAAAGCGCAAAAACTACGTCGCTTGCGTTCGCCTTAAGCCTGTCCGCAATTTCCTCCACGGTGGGCTCGCGCATTAGCTCGTCCGCAAGCTCGTTTCTTGCCGAAAAGGCGCGGTTTGCGGTGTCTCTTAAGGAACGGGAGACTCTTATTGCGTTGTTATCCCTGAGATATCTGCGTATTTCGCCTATTATCATGGGAACGGCGTAGGTTGAAAAGCGCACATTTTGGGATAGATCAAAGTTATCCACCGCCTTTATCAGCCCTACGCAGCCTATCTGAAAAAGGTCGTCCATATTTTCGCCCCGTCCGGAAAAGCGTTGGCATACGCTTAAAACGAGGCGGAGATTTCCTCGTATAAATTCCTCTCTTGCGGCTTTGTCGCCCGAATAAATCTTCTCAAAATAGCCCTTAAGCTCTCTTTCGGGAATTAGCGGAAGAGACGTTGTGTCTACGCCGCAGATGTTTACTTTGTGAAGCATAAGAGACCTCCCTATGTAACCGTTGTTTCAGTTAATAGGTTATCCAGCGCCGTCGGGCAATATACTTTATAAAAAAATAAAAAAAGGGGTTGACAAGGATGGAGACAAATATTATCATAAACATATGAACAGATGTGCATATGAAAAGAGGTGCGATATGAACGATAATGCAGAGTGCTGCGAATTTATAAAAGTACATGAGGACGTTGTGCAGTCAGTTAAAAGCAAAATGCCGGACGACGACCTTCTTGCGGATCTTTCGGAGCTTTTCAGGGTTTTCGGAGACTCTACGAGAATAAAAATACTGTACGTTCTTTTGGAATCGGATATGTGCGTCTGCGATATTTCCAACCTTTTAAATATGAATCAATCGGCAATATCGCATCAGCTTCGCATATTAAAGCAATCAAAGCTCGTTAAAAACAGGCGAGAGGGCAAAACCGTAATTTATTCCCTTGCGGACGGACACGTCAGGACTATGATAAGCCAGGGAATGGAACATATAGAGGAGTGAAATACTATGAAAAAGAAATTTAAGCTTGAAAACCTTGACTGTGCAAACTGCGCCGCTAAAATGGAGGCGGAAATCAACAAAATCGACGGAGTTACGGCGACCATAAGCTTTATGACTCAGAGGCTTACGCTTGAAAGCGACATAGAGGATTTTGATTCCGTTGTAGATATGGCTCAGGCGGCTATAGAC
>CAKSBK010000098.1 GCA_934438035.1 uncultured Christensenellaceae bacterium | reverse complement strand
GCCAAGCCCTGTGCCTTAATCATTTTATTGCTTTTCATAAACCCTCCTTTTTAATTAAAATTATATTCTTCATATCCCGCTTTTTTGTCTAATTTACAAACGACTTCTTTAAAATATTCGGGAATGGGCGCAGTAAACTCCATAGTCTCCCCCGTAACGGGATGTTTTAACGTAAGCTTTTGTGCGTGAAGAAGCTGTCCGTTAAGCTTAAATTCGTTTTTATCGGGGCCGTAAACCGGGTCTCCTACCACGGGGTGCCCCCTGTATGCAAAATGAACTCTTATCTGATGCGTTCTCCCCGTTTCCAAAACCGCCTTTATAAGAGTATATTCACCGTATCTTCGTAAAACCTCGTAGTGTGTAACCGCGTTTCTGCCGTCCTTTGTAACCGCCATCTTCTTTCTGTCAGCAGAGCTTCTGCCTATGGGAAGATCTATTTTTCCTTTATCTTCTTTTATATTTCCCCTTACAAGCGCAATATATTGCCTGTGCGCTGTTTTATTTTTAATTTGCTCCGCAAGATTAATATGCGCAAAATCATTTTTTGCTATTACAAGCAGCCCCGAAGTGTCTTTATCTATTCTGTGAACGATTCCCGGGCGAATTTTCCCGTTTATTCCCGAAAGGTCCTTAATATGAAAAAGAAGCGCGTTCACAAGCGTTCCCGTGTAATTGCCGTTTGCCGGGTGAACTACCATTCCTTGAGGTTTGTTAATAACAGCGATGTCCTCGTCCTGATAAACTATATCTATATCGATATCCTCTGCTTTTGCGTCGATTTCTTTAGGCTCTTCGATTCTTACGGTAATTACGTCACCGACTTTAAGCTTTGTTTTTGCCTCGGCGGGTTTTCCGTTTAAAAGCACTCCCCCGTCGTCTATAACTCTCTTTAGAAACGAGCGCGTGTATCCCTCTGCCAAAACGCACAGAGCTTTATCCAATCTTACTCCGGAGCAATCCTCCTCGGCAACGAAATTAAGCTCGCGCATTTATTTTCCCTCTGCTTTTTTTGAATCGAGTCCCTTAAAAAACTCTCTTCCTTTTTTCGTGAATACTAGGTAGATTATAAGAAGCGCCACGCCTACCGTAACAAAGCAGTCCGCAACGTTAAATATGGCGAAATTCATAAATTCGGTTTCTATAAAATCGATAACATATCCCAAAAACAGCCTGTCGATTAAATTGCCTATCGCTCCGCCCGCTATCATCGCAAGAAAAAAGCCTATGGGACGCGGCGCGTTTTTCTTCTTCAAATAAAAAACCGCATATATAAGCACAACCGCCATGACTGCGGAAATTACCGTAAGAACAACAGTTCCTGTCGGCGAATTGAAAATACTGAAAGCCGCCCCGGTGTTTTCACAATATCTGAAGCCTATAAAGCCCGGAATAAACTGCGCGGAAGAATTATATATATTTGCGCAAACCAAATATTTTGTAAGGCGGTCAAGCAGTACCGCCGCAATAATCAAAATCATCTCAAGCATCAAAAGAGTCTCCTTAACTTTTATATATACATTATATCATTAATATCCTGCAAATAAAAGAAAAGAGCGGAAAAACGCTCTTTTTGGTACGCTTAATTTACGTTAAAATCTCCGTTATTTTATTTACTGCGTCCTGAATATGCTCAAAAAGCGAATCTCTTGCGCTCAAAGTAATGTATGTGCTGCATTTTGAAACGGGAATAAGTATTTTTTTCGCCCGGCTGAGAGAAAGCGCTTCAGCCATTGCAGGAGTAACCTCACCCAGCATGGCGTTAGGCATTACTATGCCCATAGGCCCCGCTATAACGTCGGCGTTTAAACATAAAATCTTAACGGAGTTTTCTCCCGTTGCGTATTTATCCGCTCCGGCTTTTGCCATTGCCGAAGTTGCGATGGCGTTTGTTCCTACGGCAGTAATCGTAAAACCGCCGCCTCTTTCCTTTAACGCCGCAACAAGCTGTTTTCCTATTCCTCCGCCCTGACCGTCAATTATGAGAATATTTGCCATTATACCTCTCTTATAAAGTCTTTATTGCATAAAAAATAATTGTCAAACACCTTTGCCTGCTTTGCATCCGTTATATTGAGCTCGCTTCCGTCCTTGATGCGGATAATCTTATATTTGACAGTCTTCTTTCTTCCCGCCGCGCTCGCCTTTTTAACTTCTTCGGAATCCGGACGAATTATAATTTCATCGCTGAACCCCAAAAGAAAATCCGCGCTCACGCCGAGAAGCTCCACAAGCTGCTTAATGAAAATAATATCGGGCGTCCTTTGATTGTTTATATACCTTGAAACCGTGGCTTCGGTAAGGTTTGTTAACCTTGCAAGCTCTTTTTGGCGAATGCCCCTAATCCTCAGGGCATATTTAAGTCTTTCCCCAAAGTCTTTTTCCATCTTATTTTCTCCTTAAAAACAGACAAGAAATGAAAGGTTCGTAATTAGATTATGCTACATGGCGTTATAAATGTCAATATTCTTGCAAAAATCGCTTTAAAAAAGGAATAACTGTATGCTTGCGCAGGTTTTAGCTCCGGCTATTATCCCGCTTTTTCGCTGACTCATGATGCCTCTATTCAACTTTATTCGTATATGATAATTATAAGCAGCTTCAGCGCTTTATACTTCCATATTTTTTTGAGGAGCTCAAAAGCGCTTCTGCCGCTTGAATCGCTGCAACAATTCTCATCTTCTGCGAAAAAACAACTTTTAGATTCGCTTAACGTTTAGTTGGTCTTAAAGAGTTATTAAGTTTGTACTATTTCTTCAATATGCCGAAGAACACAATCCATCAGATATCGAACGGCCAGTTTCTTATCCTCTTCTGTCAGGCTTGTTATCGGCTGTATCATAGCAATATGCAAAACCGAAGCAGACCCTCCCAAATCCGTCACTGCAAAAGCAACTCTGCCGGTATTTCCATGTATCGTTACTTCTGCTCTGATATCTCCTACAGGGACTTGTTCATACTTAGCATTCATACGATCCAAAACGTCAAAAATAGCATAGACTACCGTACGACGAGGATAATTCAAATTTTCTTTGAGGTTTGCCATAGCCTGCTCCTTTTTTCAACTTGAAAATCTCATGAGTTAAACACTATATTTATGAAATCGGCCGTAGTGTGGAAAGTACATCCGCAAAAATGGCACGAGCATTGGATTCATTTGCCTTATCTGTATTCATTCCTACAACATAAGGCTGACCGTTGATATCTGCAGCAGCAACGGCAACGCTGTTAGAATTATAACTTATCTCCTGAATTTGCCATACTATGCCTCCGATGGTTTCTTCTCTTGCCTCACCCAGCGCAGCGTTAGGGTTATCTTTCCAAAATCCGCATAAATACGTCATACACTCACTCGCGTTGCTTCCCGACGCATTGCCTTTCTCTACCTCTATATACTGATTTGAATCCGAATTAAAATACAAAAGCATAGCTGTTCCGCCGTTTCCGTTAGGCAATGTAAATGAACTGCTCTTAGTATCAGTAATTTTACTGCTGTCGCATATTGCCTTTACCCCAGCTGCCGAATCGGACACCACGCCATAGGAAATATCAATCGGGCCTTTGCATCGGAAGGAAGAGATCGCCTCATAAACCTCTGTTTGCCCTATAGTATCGCCTGAGGCATAACAGCCGAGCAGGAAGTAACAGCCAAAACCATTCTGCCCTTCAACTGCTTCTATAAGGAATTCCATCACTACTCCATCTTCCGTAACGGTGAAATATATCTGATAAGCATTCTGGCTTCCGACAGTATCCGCTCCTGCCGTAATCATCGAATAATCACCGCTAAATTCGAGTTTTTGCAGCAGTTCTGTCACGATTTTTTCGTGATTGTTTTCCACATCGGAAAGAGAATAGATAGGTCCGCCAAACTGCCATGCATAATCCACCAGAGCAACCATTCGTTGATTCTCATTATCTATAAAGGTATAGGAATTTTCACGTTGTACATAATTTTGCGGCACACTCATAGCGGCGGAATAGATTCCCAGGTCATATTCTACCGTATCTGCAACCGGAACATTCGGTTGATCTGACGGTATTGCCGACGGTGTGCTTGGAGAAGATGGAATATCAGCAATCGGAGCATCATTTCCGGACGAAAGAGCAATCGGGAGAATAATGCACAGAGCAACCACCGCAGCCAAGCCGCAGCCAAATACCCAAGCAATCACAGGGTTTGTTTTTAAGTAAGCCATAAAACGTGAAACGGCGTTTTTTGTTTGACCTGCCGTTTCTTTTTCTGCGCAAGTCTTTCGTCCCATAGACAAAGCCTGTGTTTTTTTGCTTACGCTGGCTGTAATTTTATCTTGAACCGAAGCTCTGCCGGTTAACGCTTGGATAAATTCAGACATATTGCTAAAACGATTTTCCGTTTTTAGCGCCAGTGCTTTAACAATAGCGTTTTCCACATTTACAGGCAAACGAATACCCAATTCCGACGGCTTTTTTAGCGTATCTCCGTGAACTCGTTCAATGGAATCCGGCGGAAGAATACCCGTGATACAGCGGTACAGCGTAGCTCCCATGGCATACACATCCGTCCAAGGTCCCTGATTGCCATGGCTGGAATACTGCTCCTCCGGCGCATAGCCGTGCTTAAGAATAACAGATACGCTCTTACCGTCTCCCACAGCAAACCTAGCCGCACCGAAATCCAACAGGCGGCTTTCCCCGTTAGAGGTTATGTAAATATTATCAGGACTGATATCGCGGTGCAGCAAATTGAGAGCATGCACCTGCTCTAACGCCTCCATGACAGGCTCAAGAATCGTCATCGCCTGATCATAGGGAATCTTACCTCCCCGGGAAGCAAGATAATCCTTGAGACTCATGCCGTCAATATACTCCATCACAAAATAAGCTGTATTGTTTTCCTTAAAATAGTTTTGTACAGAGACGATATTAGGAGTATTCTGGAGTTTTGCAAGAATGCGTGCTTCATCGAGGAAACGCTCCATACCGTACCTATAATCCGCTTCAACACGTCCCGTCAGTACAACGCTATATTTATCCGCATGACGTGTAGCCAATGCAGAGGGCATATACTCCTTTATGGCCACCTTTATCTCCAACGTCAGGTCATAGCCCAGATACGTAATGCCAAAGCCTCCGATTCCCAATACCTTTCCTACCATATACCGCCCGTTCAAAATGCTTCCCAGCGGCAGCGCCAGATA